>CACYCN010000294.1 GCA_902772895.1 uncultured Ruminococcus sp. | reverse complement strand
GGCACCAGTTGAGAATATCCTGATGCTCATGATACCCCAAAGAATTGAGGACACCGTCCGATTTTCCATGAGAACGGTTATCAATCACCAGAATATTATAGCCGGCTTTCCGATAGGGTTCTGCAAAATAGTAGGAATACAGCAATGTTTCCGTACGGCCGGCAATGATCAGCGCCGCCTTGTCAGCGCCGAAATCGAAGTACTCTCCCCACAGATGATACTTGCCGCTGTAGATATCCACTTCCTTTTTCTGAGCCTGATATTGTTCCGCCCAGTCCAGACCGATATAAAACATTTCCGTAATTTCTTTATCTTTCGGCAGACTGCACTTGCGTCTCCATTTGCTCTTGCGCAGACGTACCAGCAGGATTTCATAAATCGCCGCCGGTATAATGATAAACGGCGCGATAATCAGAAAAAATGCCGCTACCCCTATCACAATCCATATCCAAACTTCCATCCTTCTTTCAATCTCCCCTTAACCCCCGAAAGCTGACTACATTGCTTCGGGGAGCATTTTTCTACTGACAAAAACCACCCGGCAAAAGGATGCGGCGTCGGGCGCAGGGCAGGAAGCCCTGATGGGTCCGGGACAAAGCCCCGAGACTAAATGAGCCCCAGGATCCAGTGATAGACATTCTGACCGCCGCCAACGAACTGAACTTCGAGAAGAGGGTAGGATTCGTTGACAGCGTCAATGAGAAGGTCTTCGTATTCGGCAGGAACTCCTTCGCCCCGGAAAACAATACAGGTTTCACGGTCTTCGATGTCTTCGACGGCGGAAAGTCCGTCAAGAATCGCCTGTTTCCAGTTATTGCCGACACAGATGATCTCGTTGTTCAGTAACAGGATCTCGTCACCCTTCTGACAGCTGATCTCACGATAGGTATAATCACGGGATGCCGTCGTTTCCGAGAGTGTAATGGTATTGGCAAGTCCGCTGCGCATTTCACTGATACGGAAAGAAGTATCTTCACTGCTGCGCACATCCATGGCAAGCGCAAAGTATCCCTCCGCTACACTCTGGGTCTTGAGCACTTCGATATTGGTTGCCTTTGACAGTTCTACTGCCTGTTCGGCTGCCAGGAAAATATTCGGATGATTCGGCAGTACGACGATCGCATCCGAATCCAGCATCGAAAAAGCATCCATAAATTCCTGAGAAGAAGTATTCATGGTACTGCCGCCGTCAATGACGATATCACAGCCTAACTCCGTAAATAACTTCTTCATCCCCTCACCGTTGACGACTGCGACAATGGCAAGCGCTTTATGAGTCCGGGCAGCTTTGAGCATTTTATCATGTTCATTGTGCTGAATCTGCATATTCTCTAACTTGAATGTCAGAAATTCACCGTACTCCTGACTCAGCGCAATAATCTTGGCAGGGATCAGCGTATGAATATGTACCTTGATACGCTTTTCGTCCTGAACGGCAACAATGGAATTGCCATAGAGTTTGAGATCGTCAATATACGCATTCAGACGGAAATGCCGGTTATATTTTGCCGCATTCATCAGCTGCAGAATAAACTCCATACAGTAACCGTCTTCAAAGATACTGTTTTCATTGAATAAGTCCAGACTTGATTCATCCATTTCTTTCTGATCCACAGGCTGTGCGGAAAGCAGCACTTCTCCATAGAGATATTTCAGCATACCTTCCACTATCACAATAAATCCTAAGGCGCCGCTGTCAATGACACCCGCTTCTTTCAGGACCGGTAACAGTTCCGGGGTAATGGCAAGTGTTTTTTTCATCTCGGCGATATACATTGACAGCATCTGTTCTACCGTTGTGGAACGGCTGAGCTGTCCTTTGATATGCTCGATTCCTTCACGGACAACGGTCAGAATCGTTCCCTCTGTGGGCGTGACTACGGCGCTGTATGCCACACGATAGCCACGGATCAGACCATTGCGCAGTTCACTGATTCCCAGCTGACTGCAGCGTGCCAGTTCCAGACAGAATCCCTTGAAAAACTGGGATAAAATAACACCGGAATTTCCTCTGGCACCAAGAAGCAGTCCTTTACTGAAACGCTTGAGATATTCACCGGCATTGACATTGGCTTTGGCATAACGGATGCCGTTTTCCAGTGTCAGACGCATATTGGTACCGGTATCGCCGTCCGAAACCGGAAAGACATTCAGTCGGTTAATCTCTTCCTCACGGGTCATGAGATTCTGCAGTCCGTTTTTCAGCATATGTTCCAGCTGATTGCCATTGATTCTTTTATTACTCATCATGTCACGCTCTTACTCCGACAAATATTGATTCATCAGTTCTTTTTCTTCCTTCAGATCCTGAGAGATGGGTTTGCCGCGATAATAGGCCGCCATCAGACCGGGACCGACATTGATACCCGAACCCGGGAATACATCGACAATACGCACTTCTTTGGGCTTGATGGTTTCTTCGATCATCTGTCTGAATTTTTCCGCCTGGGCATAGCGGCTGGTCTGAGCGATAAATACCAGCTGTTCCTCCGGATTTTCGATCGTGGCGGCGATATATTTCAACAGCACATCATATGCTTTTTTCGCACCCTTCGCCTTGCCGATAACGGTGGTCATACCGTTATAGTCGAATTCGCCCAGCGGCTTGATCCCGACAAGCGTTCCCATAAAAGCGGCAGCATGATTGATTCTGCCCTTCTTGGCGACAAAGGAAAGATCATCCAGCCAGCCTGCCTGATGATAACGGCACTTGTTTTCCTCGATCCATTGAGTCACTTCTTCCAGACTCTTACCCTGGTCACGCAGCTTGGTGGCTTCTACGACGATCAGACCGAAACCGGGACCGAAACGCAAGGAATCGATCAGGTTGATTTTCACACCCGGAAATTCATCAAGAACCTGTTCTCTGCCCTTGGCAGCAAATCCATAGCTGCCGCTCATGGTAGAGGACATGGTAACAACGAGCATATCATAGCCTTCCTTGGCATACTTGCGGAATTCTTCGGCAAACATATCCGGGTTCGGAGGAGAAGTCGAAAAACCATTGGGATTCTTTTTGAGCTGCGCATAGAAATCGTCTCTCTGGAACTCCTTCCAGCTCAGGAACTGACTGATCTCCCGGTTATCCGGCAAGTGAATATGTCCCTTGACAGTCCGGATGTCAAACTCCTTCTGCATATCTTCGTTCAGATCACAGGTTCCGTCTGCGATAATGACAAACTTCTTCAAGTAAATCGTTCCTTTCTTTTCTTTGTAATATCATATAGTAATATAGTGAATATTGCATCCTGATTGAGAAATCTTTCGCTTCCCGGAGCCGGCCGGACAAACCTTCCTGATGATTTCCGGAAAGAATTAAAAGTATTGTCCGATGAATTGTAACAGAGCCTCGCCGGTATGTTCCGGGTCATGGAGATAATTCAGCGTATGAGGGCCGCCCTTCACCGGCAGAAAAGCTTTCGGCGCGGTACAGGCATCATAGAGAACCTTTCCCCATTTGGGATCAACCGTCAGGTCATTATCCCCCTGAATCACCAGAACGGGTCTGACGGCACGGGAAAGTGTTTCCGTCGTAGGGGTCTTGATATCCACCCGGAAACAGAGTTTTGCCATAAACCGCTCGGTATAGAGCAGCAGTTTCGGTATATGCCGCTGAACGGCATCCTTATGCATCTGTTCATAAATGGAACAATAACAGCTGTCCAGCACCACACCGCATACTTTGGTATCGGCAAGCTGATCGGAGGCATAAGCGATTGCCGAAGCGCCCATGGATAACCCATACAGCAGAATCTGTTCACTTCCATGATCTTCCGCCCACTGCGTCCAGCTGAGAACATCTTTCTGTTCCCGCAGTCCGATTGTCGTCCAATGACCGCCGCTTTTCCCGTGGGCACGGTGACAGATCAGCAGAACATTGAAACCGTGTTCCACAAAGAACCTTGCCTGTGAGGAAAAATTGGTATAAATCTCGGCGCCCAGTCCGTGAAAGAGAATAGCGGTACGCCGGCTGCCACGGTCATAGTACTCCCCATACAGCGTCAGTCCGTCATAGGATACCACACTGACCGGTTCATGGGGATAGGCAAGGATCTTTTCACGTTCCTGCGCGATACGTCCGAGATAAGCAATGTAATAATGGTTACGGTAACGCCGACGGTTGTATTGCTCAAAGGGTACGGCTTTTTTCCTGCCGAACACCAGAAAGAATACCAACAGCGTCGGTAACAGTACAAAACAAAAGAATGCCGCTCCTGCTATGATCAGGATCATTTGCCATAGCTCCATCGGGTCACCCCCTTATTCAAAAGCCTGCTTTCCCAGCAGAACCGTCTGATCCGGTTCCGAAAGGAAGAATTTGACAGCGGCAGCATGCTGTGCGCTGAGAGATACCGTCATATGCGGTTCTCTGAGGGTACGCACCACATCGCCCCCCTGCTGTCCGACAGCAACGGAAACAGTCCCGTTAGAGACTGCCACGGCTGCCAATCCGTTTTCATAACTGACTGAGAAATGAAAACGGCTGCTGACCCATTTTCCGCCGAGTCTGCGTTTCAGACCGGCATCCTGCAGTTCCAGATGGAACGAACGCCTTGCCGCCAGACTCAGCAGCTGCCAACAGAAACGTTCCTGTCGTTGCCTGTCAGGATCGGCAATTTTATCAATTTCCCGGTTTCGTTTTTCCGGGAGGGTACCGTCCTCCGATACCTCCTGCGGTATCACTGCCACATAGACATCACAGATCGGACGGTTGAGCCAGCGCTGACGGGCATCCTCCGCCTGCGCACAATAGGAATCGCCGAAAACACATTCATTGACAAAATGTTCACAGTTATGATGCAGGATATGATAACCGCCCTGTCCGATACGGGAACGTGCCAGCGCAATGGTTTTTTCCGGAGGAAAGCGTTTTTTCAGTTCACTGCGGTCAGGACACGCCGTTTCGACAATGGAAGAGCAGGCAAAGGTATTGATATCGGTGGCAAGCACCACCACTTCCCCTTCTTTTTCACGGTTTTCGGCTGTAGGCGGCAGACCGAACTGAATCACTTCATTTTCACTGACGAAGATGCCGTAGTGATAGAACCGTCCCAGACGGATCCGGATCATATCTCCCGGCTGACATTCCTTCGGCTCCCACTTCATGACAGTTTCCTCTCAATGTAGTCGGCAACGTCGCCCACTGTTCCGAACTCGTTCATGCCGATATCGGTAAAGCGGATCCCGAATTCTTCTTCGGTTGCGATAATGAGATACAGCATATTGACCGAAGTGAGGCCCAGATCATTCTGCAGATGCGTTTCCGCTCCGATGGAATCGATCTTATCATTGCTGCTGTCATCGGCAAAAAGCAGTATTTCTTTCAGTTTTTCGATAATTTCGTTACGATTCATTTTCATTGACATTTTTTATATCTCACAATCTTCATACTTGGTGTTCTTTCGAAGTCAGAGGTACGGACTTCGATACGGCTGACTCTGGCAAATGAGGGCAATCCGGCATTGATCTTCTGCAGTTCGCCGATCAGATAGGCATTGATATCGATACTGCCCAGTTTTGCCACTTCTGCGGCTCTCGGCACGACCTCCAGAGCCAGAAAACGATGACCGTTTTCATCCTGGTCTTCAAAGACCTGAGAATCCTGGATCACCGGCAGACAATTGAACCGGGCTTCCAGTTCTGCCGGAGAGATATTTTCGCCGCTGGGCAGAACGATCACTTCTTTGATACGGCCGGTGATATAGAGGAAGCCGTCTTCGTCAATTCTGACCAGATCGCCGGTTTTGAACCATCCGTCTTCATAGGCGTCGTCTTCCTGAACTCCCACATAGCCGTCCATCATATTCTTCCCCTTGAGCCACAGTTCACCGTTTTCGATACGGTATTCCATTTCCGGGAAGATCAGACCCACAGAACCGGGTTTATTCAGGTTTTCGGGATTACCGGACACGAGATTGGCGCTCTCCGTCAACCCATAACCGGGATAAAGACTGACGCCCATTTTATGGTATTCTTCCACAAGATACTGCGGAACATTGGCGGCGCCGCAGATAATGACTTTCAGACTGTCACCGAACATATTCTTTCCGAATTTTTTGGACAGCGCCAGCGCCATATCCGCCAGAGCCGGTACCAGTACCATAATGGTAGGCCGGAACATTGCCGCATCCCGGAACAGGTCACGGTTATCACGGCAGATCATCATCGTACTGCCGGTATTGAGGGCTGCCAGTAAATTCCGGATCAGACCGAACACATGAGACAGCGGCAATGCCAGCAGATACCGCTGGTCGAAAGTCTCGGAAACACCCAGCGCACTGTTGATGATTCCCTGCATGACGGCGGTATGGGAGAGCAAAGCCCCCTTGGGTCTTCCGGTAGTACCTCCTGTCATGATGATGGCACAGCCGTCCTTTCCTTCACAGGGAACGGCTTCACTCGGTTCCTCAGCCTGTGCGGCAGGATCGATCACCGGAAAATCCGGGAATTTCTGCTGCAGCAGCGCCCCCTTTTCCGGGGCATTTGTCACAAGCATCGAGAAATCAAACATCATTTTCGTACCGAAAGCTTCTTTTTCCTGCAGGTGAGCCGGCAGAACCACAGCGGTACATCCTGAAGTCACCACTGCCAGAAATGCCTTCACCAGATCATAGGAATTCGGCATCAGCAGAGCGATACGGTTCCGGTTGGCGCCTCTGGCTTTCAGAACGCTGCGGAATGCGGCAACATCCTGCGCCAGCTGACGGAAAGTATAATCCGTTCCGTTGTCACGGATGGCGATCCGATCGGCATATTCCTTTGAACGATCCTCCCACATTTCCGTCACAGTCGCATAATGCCGGATCCTCTGCCAGTTCGCTTCACCGGTATATTTCCGGTAACGCTCCAATGTTTCTGCGATCATAATTGTTCCTCCTGTTGATACATCATTGATAAAACCATCCCCCGGCAGGCGTTTCCCGACCGGCGGACAGGGACTACACATACTTTCTGACTGAAAAACATCTACAAGTCTTTTGCAAATTCTTCCAGATACGTTTCCCGTTCCCGGAGAAGACGGGTAATTTCATTGATTTTGGAAAAGGACGGACGACCTCCGCACAGTTCCGTAATATCCACCGGTTCATCGACCACCGCTACCAGACGGCTGTACCAGTGTTTCCGTGGTTTCATATAAACCGGTATGATCGGACAACGGCTCTGCATCGAGATCAATACCATTCCGGATTTGAATTCTTTCAT
>CACYCN010000293.1 GCA_902772895.1 uncultured Ruminococcus sp. | reverse complement strand
TGAAAGCACAGCTTTCGGGGGTCCAGGGGGGACTTTCACTTGAAAGTCCCCCCTGGTCAGAGGACGAGGGCAAGGACAAGCATTTCACGGAGTTTTTCATAGATTTCGTCAAGATCATCCGGAGGAAGGGGATTTTCTCCCAGACCGACTTCAATGGTAAAGGCAGGACGACGGAACTTTTCCACAAACCAATCCTTAAAACCGCCGCCTTCTGCCAGACCGTCAGGACTCGACAGACGATATCCGGAAGAATAGGAAAGCCGCTGCGCCATTTTCAGGGCTTCCGGATCATGATAATCGCCGAAATCCCAGTAAATTTCTTCTCCCTGACTATGAAAAGCAAGGGCATGGGAAATATTCCCGGTACGGCAATAGGCCGCCAGACAACGGCTTTCCGGTTCACTCTCCGGACACGGGCCGCCATAGCGGGTCGGCGCAGCACCGGTAATACCGTTTTCTTCTTCCCGAATATGAAGATTCTCCCAGTTTGCGGAAAAATTATGATTGATATCCACCCCGGCAGCATTGGCCTGCCAGTGAAGCGTATCACCGGCAGATACCTTTGCCACTAATTCCCGGTAGGCACCGGCACAGTCGGAACCGTTGATCTGAATCTCTACCCCGTCAGGATTCACACACGGTACTACCGCCAGACCTCTCAGATTCAGAAAAGCTCCTACCCTCACACCGCACAGACTTTTCCCGTATAATACCGCATCACAAACTTCATCGACAAAACGAAGCATCAATAACGTTGTCAGCCACTCCATTCCATGAAACGCCGCCGTAAACAGAACCTGCTTCTTACGATTACCGATACAGAGTAAATCGATCGGACGGGAACAGCGGCTTTCACCGATGGTATCCCTTGACAGAAACCCGTAATCCATCAGCAGACTTCCGATCATCACCTCCCTGCTTTGTTTATCCGCTCTTGGTATCATCAATGCCGAATTCATCTGAAAACTCCCTTCTGCGCCGAACGCACGTATTATTCTCTATTGTATCGGATTCCGTGTGCTGAACTTGTCATTTTTCGGAGGAGAATTACATTTAATGCTTGTAATTGATAGACAACTCATGCTATAATTTATACTGATTTATTATGTAATTTTATGAAAGGACTGATTATTACGAAATTCATTTCCTGGAATGTCAACGGACTTCGTGCCTGTCTGCAAAAAGGCTTTCTTGACTTTATCAACACCCAGAACGCTGACTATATCTGCCTGCAGGAAACCAAAATGCAGGAAGGTCAGGCAGAGATTCCCATAGAGAACTATCACAAATATTTCAACAGCGCTGAAAAGAAAGGTTATTCGGGAACCGCTGTTTTCACACCGCACACACCGCTTTCCGTAGTTTATAACGGAATGGGCATTGACGACCACGCGCACGAGGGCAGAATGATTACCCTCGAAACCGAATCGTTTTACTTAGTAAATGTGTATACGCCGAACGCCCAGGACGGACTCAAACGAATTGATTACCGGATGCAATGGGAGACCGATCTGCTTCAGTACCTCATGGAACTGGATAAAACCAAACCTGTCATTTACTGCGGCGACCTGAACGTAGCCCATCAGGAGATTGACCTGAAAAACCCGAAATCCAACCGGGGCAATGCCGGTTTTTCCGACGAAGAACGGGAAAAGATCGGTATTCTTCTGCAGTCAGGCTTCACCGACACCTTCCGGTACTTATATCCCGATGTCACGGGACGTTACAGCTGGTGGTCCTACCGGTTCAACGCCCGCAAGAATAACGCCGGATGGCGTATTGATTATTTTATTATCTCCGATCGTCTCAAAGATAAGATTCAACGTGCCGATATTCTGTCTGACGTTTACGGCAGCGATCACTGTCCTGTTCTGCTGGAACTTGACATATAAGCAACAAACATGACAATCACCATAAAACGTCATCTTTTATGAAAAATCAGTAGTTTCAGAAAAGGAGGTTCTCCAAGAGAATCCCCTGAAAAACCATGAAAGGAGCATTATCATGATTGAAGTGAAGGACATCACGAAAAGTTATGGCCGGCATTTAGCGCTGGATCATATCAGCTTTCATGTCAAAAAAGGCGACATCACCGGATTTTTAGGTGCCAACGGTGCCGGAAAATCCACCACGATGAACATTATCACGGGCTATCTGTCCAGTGACAGCGGAGAGGTACTCATCAACGGCGTCAATATCCTTAATAACCCCATCGAAGCCAAAAAACATATCGGCTATTTACCGGAGATTCCGCCGCTGTACAATGATATGACCACCGAAAAATATCTGCGTTTCATCTTTGACCTGAAACGGGTACGCCTGCCAAGACAGGCGCATCTGGATCAGATCTGTCAGCAGGTCGGCATTCAGGATGTACGGGGACGCATCATCAAACATCTCTCCAAAGGCTACCGTCAGCGCATCGGATTGGCACAGGCACTGATCGGAGATCCCCAGGTACTGATACTGGATGAACCAACGGTCGGACTTGACCCGGCACAGATCATTGAAATGCGTAAGCTGATCAAAGAACTGGGACAATCACATACGGTCATTCTTTCCTCACACATTCTTTCCGAAGTACAGGCGGTCTGTGATAAGATCATTATTATCCGTGACGGAAAAATCGCCGCACAGGGACTGACCGATGAACTGACAGGTTCCGGACGAGGCACCCGGAGACTGCGGCTTGTCATCGAAGGAAGAGAACAGAATATTTACTCCCTCCTGAAAAGCACCGATCATGTCACTCATGTTACCAAGAAAGGCGAAACGGAAAAAGGCTGTTATGAGTTCATGGTAGAAAGTGATACGGATGTCAGACGATCGCTGTATCGTTCTCTCAGCCGCACGGATTTCTGTATTCTGACCATGCAGCCGTCAGGACAGTCTTTGGAAGAAACCTTCCTGCACATCATTTCAGGAAACGAAGAATAAAGGAGGCGCACTAATTTATGTTTGCCATTTTCAAACGAGAACTGTCATCCTATTTCAGTTCTCCGGTCGGATATGTCGTAGCTGCGGTATTCACGGCATTCTGCGGAATATTCTTTTATGTTCAGTGTCTGTACGCCGGAACCAGCAATATGTACACCGTATTCCAGAGTATGTTTTTTATTGTACTGTTCCTGATTCCGCTGATCACCATGCGATCCTTTGCAGAGGATAAAAAGAACCGGACCGATCAGGCATTGCTCACCGCACCGGTGAAAATCCCGTCTATCATTCTTGCGAAATTCTTTTCCGCCCTCATCATGCTGATGATCTGCATCTCGATATATCTGATCGACGGCATCTTCCTGTCATTTGTCGCAGCCCCCGACTGGAGTCTGATTTTCGGCAATATCTTTGCAATGCTGCTGATGGGTTCCTCCTTCATTGCGCTGGGCATCTTCATTTCATCCCTGACAGAGAATGTCACGGTTGCAGCGATTGTTTCCTTCGGTCTGAATATCATCATCAGTATGATCGATACCATTGCCTCCACCGTACAATGGGACTGGCTGAAAGGTGCGCTGAACGCCATGTCTTTCCAGACAAAATACAGCAATTTTGCACTGGGAATCATTTCCCTGTCGGACGTCGTCTTTTTTATCAGTGTCACCGCTCTGTTCCTGTTCCTGACAGACAGAGTGATCGAACGCAAACGCTGGGCATAAGGAGGGGTGAATATGGAAAAGAAGCATCTGACTTCAAACGAAAACACAGAATCTTCCGAACTGCAGGAAGCCAAAAAATCTCCGGAGAAAACCGAAAAAACCAACCATTCCCGAAAAACCTCCGATACTCCCGAAAAGAAGCGTTCTCTGACCCGGAAAGGCAAACACACACTGCTGTCTTCCGGCATCACCCTGCTGGTCATTGCCGCCGTTGTTCTGCTGAATATCATCGCCACCACACTGACAGAGAAGGTTCCCGGACTGACCGCCGATATCACTGCCCTGAAATCCTTCCAGCTTGATGAACAATCCATCAGTATTGCCGAACATATGGACAAGAAAGTAGAAATTACTTTTCTTTCAGAGAAAAACACCTATATAGAACTGGATCCTTACTGTAAACAAACGGCTTATGTAGCAGAAGGTCTGTCCCGTTATTCCGGCGGCAATATTTCCGTCCGCTACCTTGATCTGGTAAAGAACCCCACCTTTGCCGATAACTTTAAGGATAAAGAACTGGCATCTACGGATGTTGTCATCACCTGCGGCGAGAATCACCAGATTCTGTCGGCATCCGATCTGTATCACTTCGACTACTACTACGGGAATTATCAGTATATCGTATCCTCCCAATCGGAACAGATGATTGACAATGCCATTGTCAATGTTTCCAGTGAAGAAATCACCAATACGGTTATCATTACCGATAACTGCGCCGAAGATTATTCCTACTTCAAATCCATGCTGAATAATAACGGCTATAAAGTCACCGAACTGTCACTTGTCTCGGAAACTATCCCGGAAGATACCGATCTGGTCATCATCTACGCCCCTACCAGAGATTATTCCGAAAATGCCGTACAGCGTCTGCGTGATTTCCTCAACAATAACGGCAAATACGGTAAAAATCTGCTTTTTGCCTCCGATTCCCAGGACGCTGATCTCCCGAACTTAGATAAACTTCTGGATGAATACGGCATGAAGATTGAACATTCCCTTGCCTTTGAAACCGATACTACCCGTATCGTCAACGGCAGCAGCACATATTATGACGGTATCATGTGCTATTATTATTCCGATCTCTATACCGAAAATTCCGGCGAATCCCCGACTCCGGTTATCACCGGCTATTCCCGTCCCGTAACCCTTACCGGTCAGAATGCCAAAGCTTTACTGGTACTTTCCGAAAAATCCGGCGACTGTCCTTATTCGGCAACCGAAGATAACTGGGATTTCAACGAAGCGATCACCGGTAAAGAATGTGTCATGGCACAAGGCGCTGTCGGTACGGATAATGCCTCTTCTACCATCGTTGTTTCCGGTACCTTCAAGGTCTTTACCAGCGGTTACTTAGGTTCCCAGTATGGCAACCGCGCCTATTTTACTACCATGTTAGCCGATCTCAATCATCGTACTGTCAGCAATATCAGTGTTGCTGAAAAGGTCATCACCGAATATGACCTCAACATTGACAAACAAACCGCTTTCAATCTCGGTTTTGTCACATATGCCTTTATTCCGATCGTCATCCTCGGCATCGGCTTTATCGTTTTCCTCGTGCGCAGGAACAAATAACGGAGGTGGCGATATGAATCGAAACACAAAGCTACTGATTGCATCCTGCATCGGTGTCAGCGTATTAGGGGCAGCTTTGGCAGTGGTACTGAGTCTTCCCTCCACTCAGACCCAGCCGACAACTTCAGATGATAATAATGCCATTCTGCTCTTTGATAAACAGTCTATGCTTGCCAGCGAGATCTCTATTCAGAATACCGGCGGTTCCTATCAGCTTTTCGGCTATGATTACGAAACCTCTGAAACAAACGCCGGTAAAAAGTCATCCTCTCAAGCGGAAAGCAGTGAAGACGTTCCGACAGACAATTCCGGTTCGGAGGAATCGTCCTCCCAGACTGCCGCTGACGAAAGCAGTACCGCTGACACTACAGAAACAGCCCGTGAGATCAATATGATCTATACCATGCAGGAATATGAAGACGAGATTCTCTATAAACCCTACACCGATGAACTCTGTCGGGAATGCTGCTATATGGCTGCCAAGCAGATCATTGATAAAAGCGGTAACCGTTATGCCGAATATGGTCTGGAGGAACCAAAAGCGACGGTTTCCGCCGTATTCAGTGACGGTTCCGAAGTCACGCTCTATCTCGGCAAGGACGCTCCGGAAAATAAAGGCGTTTATCTCCGGATGAAAGGCGATAATAATGTCTATCTGGTACAGTATTCCCTGGTTGAAATGTTCTTTGTCGAGCGCCTGCAGATGTTCGACAGAACCATTACCGGCAGTATCGGTAAAAACGCCCTGGTCAGTTCTCTCCGCATGGAAGGAACGGCTTATCCGGAAAGTCTGTACTTCACGCAGAATGATAATGTCATCAATAAAGGACAGTATATCCTGAAAGAACCCTTCCGTGCCTCTGTCGATGAATCCGCACTGGACACTGCCGCCAGAGGAATCTATCAACTGATCGGTACAGAAGTTGCCGCTATTCAGGTCAAGCCGGAAAATCTCAAAGATTACGGTCTGGATACCCCCTATGAAAAGGTTACCATTACGGCAACGGATGATAAATCCTATACGATTCTGACAAGTAAAGCCGATGACGACGGCAAGGTCTATATCATGAACGAAAAAGAAACCACTGTCTATCGCATGGACAAAGCCGATCTTTCCTGGTATAGCGTAACCGTAAACAATCTGCTGACCGACAGCGTGATCTATGACGAACTCTCTGCTGTCAAGACCGCCGATATCACAACTTCCGGCAAAACGGATTCCTATTCCTTCCATTCTGTCACTTCCACCACCGATGATTATACGGAAGGAAAAACTACCACCATCTTCCTCAATCAGAATCAGATCAGCTATGATAATTTCTTCCGTTTTTACACTAACCTCGAAGGACTCCTCACTACGAAAACGGTTCCCGACAGTCTGGACGATATGGAAGAGATCTTCCGATTCACCCTGACCTTCCAGACGGAAAGTAAAGATAATCAGGATATCCTTTCTTTCTATCAGAGTAAAGATAAGAAAATCACCGCCGTCCTTAACGGACATATCCGCAGTGAAGTGGACAGTGAATATGCCCTGACACTGATCGATCAGGCAGGTCTTCTTGCAAAAGGTTCCCTGATTCCTTCTCTGACTTCCGGTTCTTCGTCCTGATTTATCCGGTATCATCACACTTTTCAGGACAGATTCTATCGTTCAGGAATTTCCGTCAAAACCCAAAACAAAACCAAAAC
>CACYCN010000292.1 GCA_902772895.1 uncultured Ruminococcus sp. | reverse complement strand
GGGCTGCGGCGGCGGATGTAAAGATATTTCTGCCCGATCTGCGCCGTGAACCGCGGACACGGAACTTGAAGTCCAAACAGTCAGAGTGAGCGTAAGCGAACGCCGCCGCGAATCGGGAGCGCAGGCTCTGCGCTAGAGGGGGCGTTTAGCGGTGACAAAGGAACGGCCTTTTTTGGAGAGACCGTTCAGGGAGACGATTTCAACTTTTCCTTTGCCAAGCAGAGAGAGCTTGTCACCGGGATGAATCACGTGAGAAGGGTCTGTGATGACCAGCCAGTTAACCGTGACAAGACCTTTTTTGATCTGTTCGGCGGCCTTGCTGCGGGAAATACGGAAACATTCAGCGGTCAGACAATCCAGCCGCATGGAACTGACATTAACGGAGAATTCTTCAAATTGCGGAGGCAGCAGGGCGGCGGTATCGGAGCGGGAAAGGGTAACAGGATAGCGTCCTGCCTGACGAAGATGGAGTTCAATAAAATCGGCGGCGGTATTGTGACAGAAGAATTGAGGATGACTGCCGTTTGGCAGGATATCACCGATCATTTCCCGTTTCAGTCCGAGTCCCATCAATGAACCAAGAACGTCTCTGTGAGACAGTACGGCGTCTTTCATAGAAGCCTGCATTGTAAAGAGACAGATGGGCGCTCCGTCATCAGGGTTATATTCCTCCGACTGGACCCGTGCCAGACGGCGTTCTGCATCGTCATAGCCTCCCACAAAGGAAAGATATCCGAAAAACTCATGAACCGAAGCGATCAGAGCCTGTTGGGCAGGGTTGAGGAAATGGGAATAGACAACGGAATAATGTTTGCGGCTTTTGGAGAGAAGGTCCTGTATTTTTCGCAGCAGGATTTTTTCATCACTGTCTGTGGTATATTTTTCGGTAAAATCCGTAACGATCACTTCCTGAAATGAATGAAAAAGTCCGGAGAAGCCGCAAAAGAAAAGACTTCTCCGGAGACGGTTGGTCAACGTGCATTGAGATAGATCATATATTCGTCCAGACACATATTAAGGGTCTGCATTTTGAGAGCATTATCAACACCGACATAGCGGAACAGGGAAGGATCAAAGGCAATATCGGTATATTTGGTTTTATTTTCGGGATAGCGGAGGATAAAGCCGTATTTATAGGAGTTTTTGGTGAGCCAGAGATATTCATTACTCTGTTCAAAGTTATCGGTCAGTCCGGAAGCAAAACGAACCGACAGACCGGTCTGGGCATCGGCATGATTTCCCATAGGAACCCGCAGTTCCGCTTCCTCAGCGGCACGGGCACTGCTCTGACCCTCACGTGCCACCAGTCGCCGCAGTTCCTCCTGATAGAGATCATTCTGTTCCTGAGCGGAGACATAACCGCCGATCACAATCAGGGATAATCCGTCCTTTTTAGCCTGTGTCATGAGAGAGTTCAGAGGTTCAAGGATCATAGCGTCAACCGGAATGCCCTCATATTCCGCCAGATCGATCTGATAGTCAGACGGGAGCGGGCTTTTGGGAGAAACCAGTGTGAGAAGCTTTTTTTCATCCGAAGGGTGAATATGACTGGAGGAAGAGGTGTCCGGTTGTTTGACGGAACCGGTTTCCACAGACGCCCAATATTGATGAAAGGCAATGACTAAGACGATAATCATGGAAAGGACAATGGCGATCGGGATCAGGATTACCGCCGTATGCAGTTTGGCAAGAGAGTTCGTACCGTTCTGAGGATTACCGGTTTTCATCACCTGATTTTTATTTTTACGGTGTTTATCCTTGCCCAGACTGGAATTGACAGAGATGATTTTATTATTGTTTTTCATAAGGGATACCTCGTTTCCGTTGATACAGCAGAAGGGGAGGACAGCTTATCCAGATAGAACAGCAGAAATTTCTGCGCCAGACTGTCCGGACGGATAGCGGCTCTGGCATCGTCATGGGAAAACCATTGCGCCTGATCGACCTCACGGGTATTGAGACGGCTCAGATCTTCGCTGTCTGTCACACAGGTATAATTGAGCATCAGGGTATTGGAACGCTGAAAGTACTCGCTTTTATTGAAACACAGAGAGATCACATGCAGTCCGGTTTCCTCATAGACTTCACGGATCACGGTTTCCTCCGCGCTTTCTCCCTGATTCACATAGCCTGCTACCAGGACATTGGTTTTTTTTCCGTATTGCTGAATCAGCAGAATTTTATCTTTTCGGGGATTATGGACGATCATACTGACGGCAGTGGAGAAGATCGGAAACCGAAAGGTTTCACAATGGGGACAAAAGGGAATCAACCCTTCATTTTCCAGCATCCGTTTTTCCAGACGGGTGCCGCATTCATAACAATAATTCATAAGTTCCTCCTGAATGGGAAGATGGAGCGATGTACGGATTTCATGGAACAGAGCAGACGGTTCCGGAATCATGAGGACGAAGACCGCAGGTTCATCAGCAGAGATACAACGATCAGGAATACACTGCCCGCCATCACTTCAAAGGGATAGTAAAACAGAAATTTTTCATCGATCAGAACAGGCAGCAGCGCAATGGCGGCAGCCGGCGGAAAGGTCATCTGAAACAGCGGCATCAGATAAAAGAGACAGACAGCGATGATCAGAGCGGCCAGCGCCAGCGGAAAATGCAGCAGGGAACAGAACAGCAGTCGGATACAGGAGCCGGCACAGGCACATACCGCTATCAGCAGAAAGACGGTAAAAGGTTTGCTTCGTGCCTTACTGACAGGCTGCATCATCTCGCAGAAGGTGACGATCAGAGGCGGTGCGATCAGAAAGGATAATCCCGAACCGCAGGCAATGATGCCGATAACGGCAATGGTGATAAAGACAGAAAGCCAGTATTCGATGACCTGAGGGGGCTGACGGCGGCAAGGGGAAAACGAAACAGGGGTTCGCAGATGCAGCCTTTCCATAAAATACTGTCCCAGTACGATGATGACGCCGAGTATCAGTACGGATACCGGATACCAGACGGATTTACTTTCCGTCAGAATCGGCAGTACGGCGGCGGATATCACCGGAAAAAACGTAGAACGTGCAATCAGCAGCATGATACCGCTTACCGTCAGTCCGATCAATAGTCTGAAATAGATCCATAACGGAACAAAAGCGGAAATCAGCCATCCCGTTACAGAAGCAAGGATCAGTAATATCAGGATCGTCGGACGCTCCACATGCCAGGGTTGTTTCTTCATCACCCATGTTCCCAGCACAATGGCGGCTGCTTCCGGAAAAATGATTTCGGGTTCCTTCATAAGCTCAGCAAAACACACCATTCCTGTTACCAGAATGATGGAAAACCAGATCCGGAGATGTTTTTGTAAGCTCATCCGATCCCCTCACAGTCCATTGGCAGGCATATTGTCATCGTTTTCTGATATCAGCTTCCGCTTGCGGCAGCGGCTCATATCAAAAGACGGTTCTTGTAAAAAAGGGACTGCACACCAGAAAGATAGTGCGGCAGTCCCGTCTGTTTTCAGGAATCAGGCTTCGGCAATCACTTCGACTTCACAAAGTACATTCTTCGGAAGCGTCTTGACGGCAACACAGGAACGAGCCGGTTTACCGGTGAAATATTTACCGTAAATCTCGTTAAAAGCGGCAAAATCATTCATATCTGCCAGAAAGCAGACAGTTTTGACGGCTTTTTCCAGAGAGGAACCCGCAGCTTCCAGAAGATTCTGCAGATTTTTCATAACCTGTTCGGTCTGACCTTCAATGGTGGTTGCTTCTACCGAGCCGGTAGCGGGATTGATCGCAATCTGACCGGAGGTAAATACCAGGCCGTTGGTTTTGATTGCCTGAGAATAGGGTCCGATCGCATCGGGAGCGTTTTTGGTGTAGATTACTTCTGCCATGATAATGACTTCCTTTCGTTAAATCATTCGGAATAAATGAATGTTAATATATTGTTAAGAAAAATTGAAGATACCGCAGCGGTTCCGTTACTGTACGATTTTATAGCCGTGACGGATCAGTTCATCCTTGATTTTCTGGATATGTTCATGGTTCCGGGTTTCCAGAGAGATACGCAGATAACAGGAATTGATGTCCGTATTGAGATCCGCTCTGTCATGGCTGACGGCAACCACATTCGCCCCTAGTTTCGAGATGATACGGGAAACATTCTGCAGTTCACCCGGCTTATCGGTCAGGGCAATGGTAAATTCAGCCAGTCTGCCGGTTTTCTGGAGACCTCTGTCAATGACTCTTGACAGGATCGTGACATCAATGTTTCCGCCGGAAACCAGACAGCATACTTTCTTACCCTTGATGGCAAACTTATCAAACAGGGCGGCCGCTACGGAAACGGCACCGGCGCCTTCCGAAATCAGTTTCTGTTTTTCGATGAGCGTCAGGATAGCCGTTGCCAGTTCGTCATCGGAGACGGTCATGATTTCATCGACATACTGTTTACAGAATTCAAATGTCAGTTCACCGGGGGTTTTTACGGCAATACCGTCGGCAAAGGTATTCACACTGTCAAGGGTTTCGATCTGCTGATGGGCGATGGAGAGATACATGGACGGTGCGCCGGCGGACTGTACGCCATAGACCTTTACATGGGGATTCAGTTTTTTGATCGTATATGCGATACCGCTGATCAGACCGCCTCCGCCGATCGGAACAATCACCGCGTCTACATCCGGAAGCTGTTCCAGAATTTCCAGACCGATGGTTCCCTGTCCGGCAATGACCAGTTCGTCGTCAAAGGGATGGATAAAGGTGGCGCCGGTTGTTTTCTGCAGTTCTACGGCTTTATCGTGAGCGTCGTCATAGGTGCCTTCTACCAGACATACTTCGGCTCCATAGCTTTTTGTGGCTTCCACTTTGGAGATCGGCGCCGAATCCGGCATACAGATCAGTGATTTGATCCCGTATTTCTGAGCGGCACGGGCGACTCCCTGCGCATGATTGCCCGCCGAACAGGCAATGACACCTTTCGCTCTTTCTTCGTCAGAGAGCTGTGAGATTTTATAATATGCGCCTCTTGCTTTGAAAGCGCCGGTAATCTGAAGGTTCTCTGTTTTCAAGTAAATCTGGCAATCATCCGACAGATTGGTAGCGTTGATCATATCCGTCGGACGGATCGCATCCTTGAGTACATAAGACGCATGATAGATTTTATCAAGTGTCAGCATTTTCATTTCCCCTTTTCCCGAAACGAGATTCGTTTTTTATCTTCTATCCTCTAATAAAATACCGCTTTTCAGTCGAAAAGTCAAGCTTTTTACAGGAAATCTGTCTCTGCCGCGCCTCCGTTGGGAAAACCCGGATTTCTTTGCATGAAATTTCTTTCCCCACGTTCCGCACCCCTTTTCAATTTCCGTCCGATGTTGTAAAATAATATAAGAAGGATCCGGCTCAGAGACGAAAGGAGTGGTGGTTATGTTGAAAAAGATCATCAGCGGATGTCTGGTTCTGCTTATGATACTGACAGCGGCATCCTGTACGGATGTGACGGACACACCGGAAGAAGAACAGGTAAAGCTGCGGACAGTGGCGGTAGGGGATGTCAACTATGCGGCAATTTCGGAAGCCAATGAACTGTATGTCTGGGGACAGAATTACAGCGGTCTTGTGGGTGACGGTACAATGACCTATCGCCACCAGCCCAAAAAGATTCTCGGAAATGTGGAACAGGCGTATCTGTTTTCGAATATGTCTGCCGCCATTAAAACCAATCATGATCTGTATGTATGGGGCGACAGTTCTTATGAACAGTTGGGACTGGGTGAGTCCGGTATACGGACAAGTCCTGTCAAGGTGATGGAACAGGTCAGCCGGTTTTATCATTGCGGGGAATGGTCGGCGGCTCTGACGGACGGAAAGGAACTGTATGTCTGCGGTAAGAATACCAAGGGTCAGCTCGGACTGAATCATCGGGAAAGTGTTCCGCAGTTTCAGAAGGTGATGGATGAAGTCGAACAGTTTGCCTGTGCCGGGAATATGGTTTCGGGCAATCTCTTTGCGGCTGTGACGGAAAGCGGAGGACTGTATCTCTGGGGTGAAATTTTTGACCGCTGGTTCAGACCCGGGCAGGATATCGACTTATGCGGCACTCCGTTGAAAGTGATGGACGATGTGAGTGAAGTGCTGGTAAATGATGAAAATGTTGCCGTTCTGACGAGATCGGGCGATATGTATCTGTTGGGTGACAACACCTATGGTCAGCTCGGTATCGGTTCGGTCAGCCGTCAGACGGACGTTGACCGGGTCATGAGCGGTGTGAAAACAATCTTATTGTCCTATCACAGGGCAGGCGCCGTTACCGCCAACGGAGAATTATATCTCTGGGGCTGTAACGAGTATGGTCAGACCGGTAACGGGACCAATCAGATACAGATGTCTCCGGCGAAAGTGCTGGATCATGTCAGGAATGCGGTGCTCGGGATGCAGATCAGTGCGGCGATGACGGAAGACGGTACGCTGTATGTCTGGGGGAACGGGCGTTACGGTCAGATCGGCAACGGCAGGAAGGAAATCACGTCGGAACCTTGTCCGGTGCTGGAAAACGTGAAAGACGCTGCGTTTTCGGAACATACAACAATAGCGCTGACAGAAAACGGGGAAGTATATCAGTGGGGCTATTTTGTTCTGCGAGAGACGGACGCATCCCGTCCGGTACTGGTTGCGGATCGGATCAGTACCATGTCGGTAGGGGAAACCCTGACCATGCTGCTCTCGGAAACCGGAAAGGTCTATGCCTGGGAATATAATGATACGGAACTCTACACGATTGACAACCCCCCCTCTCAGCTCTGGAAATTTGAACCGCTTTTTTAACCCCTACGCCGCCGGCGGCGGCGCAGAGCCTGCGGCGCAGAGCCTGCGCTCCCGATTCGCGCTGGCGTTCGCATACGCTCACTCTGACTGTTTGGACTTCAGGTTCTATTTCCGCGGCGGCAAGCTGCCGCTCCCGTGTTTTGCATCGCAAGGGGGAAAGTATCATCCATCCGCCTCACGCCTCTCACGAGGCGCTCCGGCTGTTTTATAGCACGTCTATACTTCACACTGAACTTTCGATGAAACTTCACTAAGCCTGAATCTTAACTTCTTAAATTTCCGACGGTCACTTGATGG
>CACYCN010000291.1 GCA_902772895.1 uncultured Ruminococcus sp. | reverse complement strand
CAGGTTGCGGAATGGTTAGGACACAGCAGCCCAGAAGTAACACTAAAGTATTATGCACACGCAACAAAGCAAAGCAAAATGCAGATTGCAAACGCATTAGATAGTATGTTTGATGCCGTTTGATAACCTAATCTGTTAGATATTTGTTAGAAGATATGGGGTATAGATTAGTTGGTAAAAATGACGAAAGCCCCGAAAACATGATGTTTTCAAGGCTTTTAAGAGCAGGGGCAGAAGGACTTGAACCCTCGGCACGCGGTTTTGGAGACCGCTGCTCTACCAACTGAGCTATACCCCTATTTATTCTGTTCATCAAAGAACAATATGTATAATATCATATATTCAGAGAATTGTCAAGGAGTTTTTTAAAAAAATCGTGAAAAAACGTGAAAACGAAAGAGAAAAGCAACTCGATCGTTTTCACGGTTATTTTTGTTTCTCCGGAAGTTCAGAGAAAAGTATCGGTCATTGATTCCGGGGAGAAATTATTGTTCTTCTGTTGTGAGAGCATCTTCGTTGATCGTAGCGGTGACGGTTTTATTGGTGGCGTCACCTTTATTGAGACTGACGGCAAAGCAGATATAGCCGGTATCGGCAGAGGAAGACGGGTGATCTGTCCAGATATCAAACACAATAGAATCGTCTTTGACGGTAGGTTCTCCGAGATCGCAGTCAGCTGCTTTGGAATATTGGGAGACGATCACGACAAGATCACTGGCATTGAAGTAAGCGTCTGTGAAATTCTTGGAATAGTTCACAAAGGAATTTTTCTGTTGGGTGTCATTTGCGGAATATTGTTCGTCGAGAGAATAAAGTGTCTGATTCTGACTGATGAACTGATTCAGTTCCTTGACAGAGGTGATGAGATAAGCCGATGGCAGGGGAGTAGAGGAAGTGATATTCTTGCCGGACAGATAGAGCATCTGATAAGTAAAACTGACGGATTCGGTGTCGGGAATCTCTTGGTCAGTCATATCGGAAGTGATTTCATCATCGTCATCGGGAAGGGTATCGTCGCCGCTTTCTTCGATCTCCCAACTGTCAATATCGCCAATATCAATGATCGGATTGCCGTTTTCGTCAAAAGAGAGTTCCTGGGTGCTTTCTTCACCGGTTTTGGAAGATGCTTCTGCTTTTGAACTGTCAGAGGCAGCAGAAGAAGCGGAAGAAGCGGAAGAAGATTCCTTGTCAGAAGCAGCGCTTTTCTGTGTATCGGAACTGTCTGAGGCGGAAGAAGTTTCCGTATCGGATGCGGCAGATGTTTCAGAAGAGGAAGCGGAAGAGGATGAGACGGAAGAACCGGAGGATTGCTGTGTAGCGGAACAGCCGGCTGCGGTGAGTAAAAGCAGGGCGCTGAGCACGAGAACGGTTAATTTTTTCTTCATGGATAAACCTCCTTGATAAGTGACATAAGAGTTGATATGGATGACTTGAGGGCGTATTATTTGGAAAGCATTACGAATTCGTTTTTCCGGAGACTCTTTAAGAAACGGTTCGTTTTCAGATTCTTACTGCCGCAGCGGAAACACATGGTCTGTGGTTTCCGGTCGGATGAAACGGTGATATTGGTATTGGCGGCTCTGAGTTTTGCTTTTTCACGTTCGGAGCCGAGACGGGGATAAGTCAGTGCCATTACTTCAGCGGCACGCTTTTTGAGATCGTCATGATCCAGTCCTTCGACAATGGCTTCCGAGATGACCGGCATGGTGATATAACGGTCAATATCCAGAGCATTGACCAGACGGGCGCCGCAGTCCTGACATACGGTACCGTGAATGACTTCTGCCTGGTGACCGAAATTCTGACGGATAAAGCCGATACTGATAGGTTTCTTTTCCTTATGGAACCGTGCCAGCTGCATGGCCATTGCGACCAGACCGCCAAAAAGCTGCTGTGTCCAGAAACGCTGTTCTTCGGAAGAAAACGTGGAATTTGCAAAATGGAAATCCGCAAAGACACCTTTGTCAGAGAATCCTCTGATAAAATAATCTACATCCGATCTGCTTTTCCAGCGGGAAAGACAATCCGAAAGATAAGAGGCTTTCAGGTCTTCACTGCTGTCTGTCAGAACCTGAATCAGCGTTTCAAGCGTTAATTCATAAAAATTCATTTTCATTCTCCTTTTTCAATTTCTGTCACTGTCGTTGCGGAATGGAAAAGATATCCTTTCCGGCCTACAGAATCTAACAGAATCATCCGTCAGAATCTGTTATCATCAATGTGCTGTGATTCATTTCTATGATATTGATTATAAATGATTGCAGGCAAATAAACAATCTTTTTTGTTAATTTTTTTTAAAAATTTCCTTGTTTCAAATTGACAAACACTTCAATATGCCATATACTTTAAAGTGAAGTATTGTAGATCAAACTTTTGGATCGGAATGAAATGATACATTTGCTTTTTCAGACCCTGTCGGTCCGGCTGACGGAATTACGGGGATCTGGGGATTCCGGTCTGTGGATTCATGACCCGATATGGAATCGCCCGGTCAGCAAAAAGCAGGAAAGGAACTGTCTATTATGATGATATGCGGAAAATGCGGAGCTTCGCTCCCTGAAATGGCAAAATTCTGCGTGATGTGCGGCAATCGTCTGGATATGCCCGTCCAGGAACAGCCCATGAAGAGAGAGTTCAATACGGGCTATACAACAGGTTTCAGTACGATTTCCGATAAACACTATTCCCTTGAAGAGATCGCCCAGCAGCAGACAGGCGATTTGTCTGAAATGGCATTCCCGGGCTATGACCGCTCTGCTCAGAGACCGGTGAGAAATCAGGCTCCCGCTCCTGCTCCTGCCAGGGCTCCGGCATATCCCTCCGCCCCGGCTCAGGGTTATCCTGCTGCGCCCGCTCAGAATTACCCGTCTGCGCCTGCCCCGGCTCAGAGTTATCCGGCTGCGCCTGCGCCGGTTTCAGCGCCGGCTCCGGCAGCGTACGGTCAGCAGCCGAAGCAGAAGACACTTGTATATTCTCTGAAAACACCTGCGGTTCCTCTCGGTGAACAGAAACAGATCAACTGTTCTGTCTTTGCACCGGAACTTGCCCAGGAACTGGAACTTGCCCGCCGGGAACGTGACGGTAATTTTGATTACTGATCCGCTGTAAGTTTCT
>CACYCN010000290.1 GCA_902772895.1 uncultured Ruminococcus sp. | reverse complement strand
CATAGCCAAAGAAATCCGCCGGCGGTGTCACCGGTGTGATCGGCTGGAAACGCAGATGATCCAGTCCGTCCAGTCCGCCGAATTTTGAGAAAAACGTCAGGTCAATCGGGCCGGATACTTCATAGATTTCCTGTTCCGATACATCCAGCATGGCAATCAGGAATTCCTTCAAAGCCGCATCACATTTTGTCAGTATTTCCAGTCTGACCGGATCTCCCCGCTGACGTTTTTTCAGAGAATGTTCGATTTCCACCAATAAATCGTCCGCATCTTCGTCAATATCCAGATCGGAATCTCTGGTGACACGGAACGGACAACAGGCCTGAATCTGATACAGCTCGAATAATTCGGACAGACGGCTGATAATAATATCTTCCAGCATGACAAATGCGCGGCCGCTTTCCGCCTTCACTTCGAAATATCTCGGAATGATCGACGGAACCTGTACTACCGCAAAAATATCCTCGCCATCCCTGAGCAGTCTGACGGCAATATTCAGACTCTTATTGGCAAGCAGCGGAAACGGTCGGGAAGTATCCACGGCTAACGGCGTCAGTACCGGAAAGATAAACTTATCGAAATAAACATCGACACTTTGTTTCTGAGCCTTATTCAGATCCTTGATTTTCAGAAAACGCAGCTTTTGTTTTTTCAGTACCGGAATAATGGAATGATGCAGACAGGAGTACTGTTTTTTGGAGAACTCATGAATTTTTTCCGTCAGTTTTGCGAACTGCTGTACGGGAGTCATGCCGGATTCATCCGGTGTATTGGGATGAGAATGCATCCGGTCCATCACACCTGCTACCCGTACCATGAAAAACTCATCTAAATTGGATGCCGTAATCGCCAGAAACCTGACACGCTCCAGCACCGGATTATCCTTTTCAAACGCTTCCTCTAAAACACGGCTGTTGAAATCCATCCAGCTCAGTTCACGGTTATGATACGGAAATCCCGGCGGTGAAAACAATCTGACAGGTTTCAGAACCGCATCGGATTTTTTATCTCCTTTAACGGTTTTGGGCTGTTTCTCAGATCTGCCAGCACTGTTTTTTCCGTCTTTGCCCGACTTGGCTGACTTTGCCGTCTTGTCAGCCTTGTCATTCCTGACAGATGTTTCTTTTTTGGGATCTTTTTTCAGCTCTTTTTTATTTTTTTCATCATCTTTTTTCTTATCGCTCAAAAAAAATCAACCTCCATTTATACTTATGCTTATTATAGCAAACGAATTCCCGCAGTGCAATATTTTTTGTCAAAAATGTCAGGAAATTTATCCATTATTATCCAATGATCTCCAAACAAACACCGTTTTTTCATCCATACGGTTTTATCGAACGGGGATCGGAAGGGAAAACTCTCCAGGCAAAATCGGTTCCGTGGAAGACATCGGAAAAGAATTGACAAAAAGCAGGAAAAGTAGGATAATATAGAATATTGAAATCAACCGTTCATAATCGGGATCACCAATACACGGAGGAACAGAAAATGGAAAAAGAATTAGCAAAAGCATATGCCCCCGGAGAATTCGAGGACAGGATCTATCAAACTTGGGAAAACAGCGGCTATTTTCACGCTGAGATCGATCCGGCGAAAAAGCCCTATACCATTATGATGCCGCCGCCGAATATCACCGGTCAGCTTCATATGGGGCATGCCCTGGATAATACCCTGCAGGATATCCTGATCCGCTTCAAGAGAATGCAGGGGTACAGCGCTCTTTGGCTGCCAGGAACCGACCATGCTTCTATCGCCACCGAAGCCAGAATCGTGGAAGCCATGAAAAAGGAAGGGCTGACCAAAGAAGATATCGGCAGAGAAAAATTCCTGGAACGTGCCTGGGACTGGAAAAAAGAATACGGCGGCAGAATCGTCAGACAGCTGCGTAAGATGGGTTCTTCGGCGGACTGGGAAAGAGAACGCTTCACCATGGATGAAGGCTGTAATAAAGCCGTCAAGGACGTTTTTGTCAAGCTCTATGACAAGGGACTGATCTATCGCGGCGAAAGAATCATCAACTGGTGTCCTCATTGTCTGACATCCATTTCGGACGCTGAGGTGGAATACGAAGAACAGGCAGGTCATTTCTGGCATCTGCGCTATCCCCTGAAGGACGGCAGCGGTTATATCAATCTGGCTACCACCCGTCCGGAAACACTGCTGGGTGATACCGCCGTCGCTGTCAACCCCCATGACGAACGATATCAGGATCTGGTCGGAAAGACCCTGATCCTGCCGCT
>CACYCN010000289.1 GCA_902772895.1 uncultured Ruminococcus sp. | reverse complement strand
TTCAAGTGAAAGTCCCCCCTGGACCCCCGAAAGCTGTGTTTTCCCACTTTCGAGGGTCATTTTTTGTTGATTGCAAGAGCCGTATGAATTACGGCGTTTCATACGGCGAAACGTGGCAAGAAAATGATTTGCGTGAAGTATGCAGGGAAATGTATTTTCAGAAAATAGGCTGATGCTGTAACGTATCTTCATAAACGAAATGACTGATTTGTGAAAAAACATAAAATCAGCTTTTTTAGGAAGGGGGTTTGGGGGATAACCCTTTTTTCACTTGAAAAAAGGGTTTCCCCCAAGAAAATATCGGACAAAATTGATTTTCGTGTGAAGTATGAGGGGATGAGTTGACAAGTCGGGGAGAAGAAAGTATAATAACAGTACAGTTAATTAATAAAGGAGAATGATTATGACAATTCTTGTTACAGGCGGCGCAGGTTATATCGGCAGCCATACTTGTGTGGAACTGCTTAATGCAGGTTATGACGTGATTGTGGTGGATAATTACTATAACAGTGTTCCGGAAGTGCTGAACCGTGTTGAAAAGATCACCGGGAAGTCTCTGAAACGCTATGAATGTGATATTCGTGACAGAGAAGGTCTGGAAACGATCTTCGGTGAAAATCAGGTGGATGCCGTGATTCATTTTGCCGGTCTGAAAGCGGTGGGTGAGTCCGCAAAACTGCCGCTGCTCTATTATGAGAACAATATTTCCGGCAGTGTGGTACTGTTTGAAGTCATGGAAAAATACGGCTGTAAGAAAATCGTGTTCAGCTCATCGGCTACCGTTTACGGCAATAATCCGATTCCGTATAAGGAAGATATGATAACCGGTGATGTCAGCAATCCTTATGGCAGAACCAAACACTTTATCGAACAGATTCTGGGGGATGTTTATCAGGCTGATAAAGAATGGAGTATCTCTCTGCTGCGTTACTTCAACCCGATCGGCGCACATGAAAGCGGTCTCATCGGTGAAGATCCCAACGGTATCCCCAATAACCTGATGCCCTATATCGCCAGAGTAGCAATTGGCAGACTGCCGCAGCTTACCGTTTTCGGCGGCGATTATGATACCAAAGACGGTACTTGTATCCGTGACTATATTCATGTTGTCGATCTGGCAAAGGCGCATCTGTGTGCCGTTGCGAAAATCCTTGATACCACCGGTATTGAAGCATATAATATCGGTAACGGTGTGGGCTACAGTGTTCTGGATATTGTCCATGCTTTTGAAAAGGCAAGCGGTAAGAAACTCAATTATGTCATTGGTGACAGACGTGCCGGTGATCTTCCTGCCTTTTATGCCGATGCTACTAAGGCAAATCAGGAACTCGGCTGGAAAGCAGAACTGGATATTGATAAAATGTGTCAGGATACCTGGAATTTCCAGACGAAGAATCCCGAAGGTATCAAATAATCCGGCAATTTCCCGATACATGACAGGCGTACTCTCCGATCTGGAAAGTACGCCTGTTTTTTTATTCATTTTTTATTCAAATGAACCGGTGTTCTGCACGTTGCAAGATGCAAAACGTTGAAAACGGCAGGGTTTCTGCTGCCACTGAAAAACCCCCGAAAGCATGGAAAAATAGCTTTCGGGGGTCTGGAGTATTTCACTGGAAAGTCTCAATAGAGACACGCTGCAGGGTAAGAATAGATTCTATAGAAGGTGTTTATCAGACGTTAAACTGCAGATCGACGCCGGAACGGTTGATCGCACTCAGGATACCACGAACGGATGCCTTGAAAATGCCGTGGGAAATACCCACACCAAACAGTTTTCTGCCGTCGGGAGTTTTCAACTGGATATAAGAAATGGCACGGGAGTCGGAACCTTCTGAGATGGAATCTTCACTATAGGACAGGAATTGAAAGCCTTTGACACCGATGGTTTTCAATGCCTTGAAGAAAGCGTCAATCGGACCGTTTCCTTCGCCGAAGATCTCGACATCCTTATTTTCTTTGACAAGATGGAGTGTTCCCTGGAACGTAGCGCGTTCATGATCGAAGTTTGTGATCGTATGTTTTACCAGCCAGAGTTTCTGTTCAATATCGATATAGCTCTTATTGAAAACTTCCATCAGTTCCTGGGGAGTGAGTTCTCTGCCGATACGGTCACATTCTGCCTTGACCAGTGCGCCGAATTCCGGATGCATTGCTTTCGGAAGATCATAGCCGAAGTTATTCTGCATAATAAAGGCAGCGCCGCCCTTACCGGACTGGGAATTGATACGGATAATAGGTTCATATTGTCTGCCGACGTCTGCCGGGTCGATAGGAAGATACGGAATCTCCCATTTATCGCTGTTATGTTCCCGGGCATACTGGAAGCCTTTATTGATAGCGTCCTGATGTGAGCCGGAAAATGCCGTAAAGACCAGATCGCCGACATAGGGCTGACGTTCACCGATTTTCATTTTGGTGCAGCGTTCATAGATTTCACGATACTTCGGGAGATTACTGAAATCAAGTTTCGGGTCAACTCCCTGGGTATACATATTCAGACCGACCGTTACGATATCAAGATTACCGGTACGTTCACCGTTACCGAAGAGGGTACCCTCGATTCGGTCAGCGCCTGCCAGTAATGCCAGTTCCGCACAAGCGACACCGGTACCTCTGTCATTATGGGGATGTAAGCTGATAATAGCGGCCTCACGGTTTCTGAGGTGTTTGATAAAATATTCGATCTGATCGGCGTGTGTATTCGGGGTACACATTTCGACGGTATTCGGCAGATTGAGGATAATGGGATTTTCTTTGGTAGGCCGGAAGACATCCATGACTGCTTCACAGATTCGTACGGAATTATCGATTTCCGTACCGGAGAAGCTTTCCGGAGAATACTCAATGCGGAAATTGGTATCTCCTTCATAGTCATCGATAAGTTGTTTGATCAGTTTAGCACCTTCGACAGCTATATCGATAATACCGTCCATATCTTTGCGGAATACGACCTTTCGCTGAAGGGTAGAAGTGGAATTATAGAAATGAACGATAACGTTTTTGGCTCCTTTGACAGCTTCAAAGGTTTTACGGATCAGATGTTCTCTTGCCTGAACGAGTACCTGAATCGTCACGTCATCAGGAATATGATTTCCCTCGATGAGTTCCCTGCAGATTTCATATTCCGTCTCTGACGCAGAGGGGAAACCGATTTCAATTTCCTTGAATCCCATTTCGCACAGAGCGTGGAAGAATTCGAGTTTTTGCTGCAGATTCATCGGGTCAACCAATGCCTGATTACCGTCGCGAAGATCTACCGAACACCAGATCGGTGCTTTGGTAATGGTACGGTCAGGCCATTCCCGATGTTCCATTTTTACAGGTTGAAACGGTACGTATTTTTTGTAACCTTTTTCCATTTTGATAGCCTCCATCATATGATTGTTAAGACGCAAAAAAACCGTCCCGATTGCCGTAACAGCAACCCGGGACGGAACAAAGCCGTGGTACCACCTGGGATTCGGGTGAATTTCACCCCTCAGCAAGCCTCAATAAAGGCTCCGGTCTGTAACGTGACCTGACGTTCCGCCCTGTTAATCAGACGGAAAGCTCCGGAATGAGCTATTCATACGTTTCCTGTCACCGTCTTACACCAACCGCCGGCTCTCTTTGCACATCAAAACGTATCTTATTTCCTTCACAGCTTTTCTTTCGATCTTACATTACTTAATATTATAACCATCTTTCCTTCATTTGTCAAGCTTCTTCTGGGGGAAACCCTTTGTTTAAAAACAAAGGGTTATCCCCCAGACCCCCTTCCTAAAAAAACCGATTTTTACCTTTGACTTTCTTACAAATCAGTTGCTTCGTTTGCAAAAAATATATTAAAGAAACGGCTTATTTTCTGAAAATTGATTTTCTCTGGGGAAAAAACTTCCTAAAAAAGCTGATTTATTCTGCAAAAAAAGAAGTAACCGCCCCAGCTCTCAATTGCGGCGATTACTTCTTTAATCCCAAAATGGAGCTAACCGTTGATCGGACAGCTCGTCTTGTACTATTATGATAGCATATTTCTGAAAAAGTCAATTGAAAATGTGATGAAAATAATCATGAATTTGAACGTATAATAGAAGCCGAAAAGAAAACCCGTCAGATATTGTCAAGAACGAATATCTGACGGGTCAATTGATAATTGCGGTACTGACAATCCCCTCAGGTTACGGGTCTGGGGGATTATCCCCCAGCGGGTCAAGGGCAGGGCCCTTGCGAGGGGTTCGGGGGCGAGAAGCCCCTGAGATTAGTTTTCAGCGCGGGTTTTGAGTTCGTCGTATCTGTCAACGGACTTAGCTTCTGCCTTCTGGAAGAGTTCTTCGGCTCTTTCGGGGAAGGAGCGGGTAAGAGCGCTGTAACGAGCTTCACCAAGGATGAAGTCACGATAGGAAGTAGTGGGAGCCTTGCTGTCGAGGATGAAGGGGTTCTTGCCTTCGGCCTTGAGGGTCGGGTTGTAACGGAACATATTCCAGTAACCACAGTCAACAGCCTTCTTCATTTCAGCCTGACAGTTCTTCATGCCGCCCTTGATGGAGTGCATCTCGCAGGGAGCATAGCCGATGATA
>CACYCN010000288.1 GCA_902772895.1 uncultured Ruminococcus sp. | reverse complement strand
GGAGATTTCCGAAACGGAGGAAAGCAAAAACAAAGAGAACTGCCAGATCACACATTCCGCCAACACGGGCAGCAAAATAAAGGCAGCCGCAATAATCACAAAAACACCGGCGCCGGTTTTCAGCATTTCCAGACTGCCGTTAAAGGTTGTCAAAGCTTCACTCAGCACCCCGCCTACTACGGGTACAAAAGAACTCACCGCAAATTTTACGGCGCGTCTGCTCACCTGATCCATAGAGGTAGTGACCAATGTATTGAGAGAAAGCACCGTCATAAAAACGGACATTAAGAAAGTCAGTACCCATTTGGCAATTTTATAAACCGATTCACAAATCGAGCCCAGTTTCAGACCGCCTGCAACCGACCCCGTCACCGACAGTGCCAGAAAAACGTTCATTAACGGCATGATAACATGAGCAGCCGCCGAAGAGATCAGATTACCGACCATCATCATAGAACCATACCAGGAAGACCCTGTCACTTCTCTGCCGGTTCCGACCATCAGTCCTGACAGAATCGGCACATACAGCAACATGAAACCCGAAGCCCCCTGCAGAACTTCTGTCAGACGGGAAATTGTCTGACAGAAGGGGATCACCACTGCCGAACATACGCATAAAGCCGCCACCGTATATTGCACTGTCTCCAACTTTTTATCGGTACTGCCTAACCGGATACTTTCCGTCAGCGAACATAACAGAATCATTCCCAGACATACCGTAAACCCGATAAAAGGTGTACCGCTGTTCTGCGCAATCACCGACAGAATTTCCGATAATATTTCACCCATATCCGATGAAGCAAGCCCGGAACAATCCGCTTCTGTCAGGTTCAGCGACTGCAATATCTCTTTCGTCTCCTGTGGCAGACCGTGAAACAGTTCCGACGTCGGATCCAATGAAAGAACATTATCCTCTTTTCCGGATACGTTTCCCGACGCTGCGCCGGCAGCACTGACAGATAATGAAAACATCCCTGCCAATGGGAGTATCAACAGAATCATCCATAGAATCTTTCCAAAACGTTTGATAGTCTCACTTCCTTTTGACTGCTGAGCATTCTGTTCTTCCATTCCTCATCACTGTCTCTGCCGATAACACACCGGAGATCATCCGTTTTGCAGCAATGACGACACAACGGTTATCAGTCCTTCCAGCAGCGGCAGTGACAAAATAACAATCGTCGTTTTTGCTGCCAGTTCCACCTTAGAAGCAATGGCACTTTGTCCGGCATCCCGGCACGCATCGGAAGTGAACTGACATACCAGACAGATACCGATCGTCTTGAGTAATACTTCACCATAGGAAGCATTGAGCTGCGCTTTCGATAACAGACTATTCAGTTCATGGATGATCGGTGTGATCTGTGACAGCACGGATAACAGAATCGCTGCAGCTGCCGCAACAACAATGACAACGGATGTCTCGGGAGCATATTTTTTCAGGGCTACCGCACTGAAAGCCGCCGTCATCGCCAGCGCAAGAGTTCCGAATAATTCCATCGTCTCAGAATCCGAACAGCGACTCAATCGTAGTAAACAATGAGGATATCTGCTGCACCAGCATCAGTAATACCACGATCAATCCTGCCAATGTTGTCATCATCGCCTGTTCTTCACGTCCCGAGCGTGACAGAACCAGACTCAGTACAGCGACAATAATTCCGATTGCTGCAATTTTAAAAATAAAATCTACATTCATCTCTTCTCCGATCCTTTTTCATTATGTCAATCACAGCATGCTTCCCTACAGGAAAATCACTTCTCTTCTGAAAGTTTCCGTTACAAGCCTTCAGATCAATAATACGGCAGCTACCACGCCGCCGAACATTCCTACGATCCGGTATAGCTTTCTCCTGATATGCAGTTCCGATTGGAGTTCTTCATACCGCTGTTGTGCGAATTGCCGATGGAGCGCTAATTTCTGTAATTCACCATTCAGGTCGCCGGTTCCGAAATAGTCCCCGAATTCATACAGTAACCGTCTGTCCTCAGCTACCGGAACAAATTGTCCGACAGCCTTCCGCCAGACTACTTCCGGCGGCTGACCCGACTGAAGCAATTCTTTGGTTTTTTGAATCACCGGATGCAGCAGTTCGCCGCAGCGGATCATTCCCAGTAATTCTTCAAGAGTGACAGGCGTATAACGGATAATCGTTTCTGCCTGTGTCAGAAATTTCCGGTATTGTTCCATGAGTTCCACTCTTCTGCGGAATCGCCCGGCAACAGATAATCCTGTCATCGTCCCGCAGCAGATCAGTAATAGTCCTCCCGTGATCCTGAGATAATCCATATCGACCACCTTTCCCAGATGCCTTTCTTCTTCCCTCTTTCCATCCGCTTTCCTCAACTGCTCTTTCAAAAAACTTCACCAAAACTTCCGTAAGCTGCTTTTCTGCATGAGTCAATCCATTGTCACCGGAACCGCTTTCCTGAAACATTTCACATAGCAATTCTACCGCAGCGGCACTATTTCCGATATCTGACAAGGATGATCGGAGGATGTCAGTATGACCGCAGTCCGGAAAGCCCCTGTTTCAATCAGTGCTCCGGCTTGCGGACGTTTCTGCAGCTCCGCAAAATCAGGCGCATGAATACTGGCAATGACAGAAACACCTGCATGCAGTCCCTGTGACACGGCACGGACATCTTCCTCACTGCCCAGTTCGTCACAGATAATCACTTGTGGTGAGAGCGCACGAATCGCCTGTAAAATTCCTTCCCCTTTCGGATAACCGTTAAGCACATCAGATAGTCCCAGATCATGATAAGCACGTCCGCCGAAAGTCGCAGACAGTTCTCCTCTTTCATCCACCACCACAGTACGCATCATTTTACAGTTCTGTCCTGTCGAGATGCGATAAGCAAGATCCCGAAGCAATGTCGTTTTTCCACTGGCAGGCGGTCCCACAAGTAAAATACCGCCATCCGGAGTTCCCAGTTTGTTCAGCAGCTCCTCGGAAACGCCGAAAATCTGTCGTGCAATCCGGATATTCAGGGAAGACACATCATTTACCGCCGTTACGATACCGTTAGTCACCGTTGCCGTTCCGCATAAGCCCACACGATGACCGCCTCGTATCGTCACAAATCCGTTTCTGATCTCATTCTGATAATGATATACCGAATAGCTGCACATTTTCCGGAAAGTTTCAAATAAGTGTTTCTGGGAGACTCTGACAGCGTTCTCACTCAATGAATAGAGCAGTTTTCCATCCTTTCCCCAGAAAAGAGTCGTACTGCCGTCTGTCAGAGCCAACGGTTTTCCTACACGAAGCCGTATTTCCTGTACAGATGATTTTTTCGCCTCCGGCAGCGAAAGCAATCCCCCTCTCCATTCCTCACACAAGATCTGTATTGCCGAAACAAACCCATCTTCTCTCTCCCTCATCTCCCACATCCCTTTCCTTTCTGATATCAAATCATATTACCAACTCTCTCCAATTATTCCTTTCTGTCCGTTCTTCTCGCTCTGCACCTCTCCGGAAATTTAGCCTCCCGATCTGCGTGGTACAACCTGTTCACTCTGCTTGACTTACTGCTCCTGTAACAGGCGCATAAACTTTCAAAAACATAATATCTTTTTCTTCCGAACTAAACAGCCGGAAAGCAGCCTGCGGCTGCGGCGGCGGATGGAAACCTATTTCTGCCCGGCTCTGCGCCGGTGAACCGCGGACATGGAACTTGAAGTCAAAACAAACAGAGTGAGCGTATGCGAACGCCAGCGCGAATTGGGTGCGCAGGCTCTGCGCCGCGAATTGGGTGCGGCAGCTTGCCGC
>CACYCN010000287.1 GCA_902772895.1 uncultured Ruminococcus sp. | reverse complement strand
GTACCACCAGCTCTTGAAATCGATTCCTCTGAGTGTGTCACCGATCGCTGCCAGAGTACCGGGCTGATAGGTAAAGTCAACACTGCAATAGGTTGCCTCAGGAGGCGCACCGTGAACGGTATTCAGACCGCCGAAAGCTTCCATCGGAGAGTAATCGGAATGAATAAAGACTTCATCCTGTGTCTTCTTGATCAGCCGCATGGATTCAAGGACGGTAGTTTCCATAGGCATAATGGTTCTGAGCGGGAAAGCGTGCATTCTGACGCCGCCGCACTTTTTATTATTCAGAGTAGAACGTCTGCTGACGAGATCACTGATGATAACATCGGTAGCATTATTATTGAATTTAGCAAGGACGGTACGGATCGCATGGAGAATGATCGCACTGACAGGCAGATCATATTCTTTGGCAAAACGCATAATTCTTTCCGTCGGTTCCACAGCCAGTTCATAGGTAATGGTATTACCCTTGCCGTCAGGACTTGCCAGAACACCCCATCTCTGATCGGGATTCTGATTCTTTTCACGAAGCTGCATCAGACGACCGGGCCCGGTGTAATCCGTATACATCGGCTCAGGAAGTTCAAGCTGTTTTTTCCAGTATTCGGCATCTTTTTTCTGTTTTTTTCTGCCTTCATAAGCCATATCTCTTTTCACGGATTCGAGATAGGAAGCCATCGGCTTCGGATACGGCATACCATACAGAAGCGAGCAATAGATTTCGATAACATCCTTAGTAAAGGCAATGACTGAGCTGGAATCCATGCAGGCATGATGTACATTATAATAGAAGCCGTTGAAACCGTCGGGAAGCGAAACGATAACAATACGGGAAAGCTTGCCGCCGTAGGTATCGAAAGGCTGAGAAGTCCATTTATTGAGGATATCTTTGATTTTATCTTCCTGAAAAGCAGAAAAATCATAATACTCAAAATACTCGTTCTGGTAAGGAACAACATACTGCCAGAGTTCACCGGTATCGGGATCTTTCCAGATACGCAGTCTCATCGATTCACATCTCTCAACGGCACGGTTAAGAGCTTCTCTGAGAGCCGCAATATTGAGATCCATTCTCAGATACTGTCCGGCACCGATATTTTCCACTTCATGTGTCGCACCGTCTTTGATCAGGGAAAGATTCAGAAGCTGCGCATATGTCAGAGGATAACAATCGTAAGTAATTCCGCCAATGTTTTTCAGCATGATTTTCACCGTCCTAAATCTATTATTTCTACTTGCAAATAATCGCTTGTGATTTCATTATATATCATTATGTAGTGGAAAACAATTGACAATAATACCAAATATATTCCTTTATATTCGTTAATTAACAGCGGTGTCAACGCTTCCCGGAAGGCAGTTTTTCCGAGAGGAAAATGCCTCATTTCTGCATGGATCATCTGTCACGGAAATAACGGAAAAAGCCCGGTTCCCGGATTATTTCTGAAAAAAGCAAATACAATCGTTTCAGAATAATCATAGGAACACAGGCTCTGTATCCTATCATCATGCGATGACAATATAAATGGTAAATGATTCTTCCGGCAAAATTTTCAAAACGCCGTCATGTCAGATCGGCATTCCGATAAGACACTTCTTACAAACTACTCCGGTAACGACCGTTGACGAAGACGCCGGAATCCTAACCAGACAAGCAAACATAGAACCGATACCCCTGAAATGACGGCAGCCGTAACAGGGATCACATCATCCGCACTGGTGGGAACCATACCGTCCCGCCGGTTTTCAAAGAGAATCCCGGCATCTTCTGACAGGACACCCTGAATTCTGCGGGTCTGCTGCGCCGAACCTTCATTGACACACACCGTCGTCGTATAACCGTCCGCATCCCCTGTCTCTTCAACCGTATATCTGACACGGGACGGAAGCTGCAAAAGTCGGATAGATTCCTGATGACTGAGCCGGAACACCGCTTTTCCCTCTGACGAACAGGTCAGCGTACCGCTGATCTGTGAACCGTCCGCATTGGTTTTGAGATAAGAGATTTCGTCAGTGACAGGAATATCCTGATCGGCATGCAGGAGAGTCACGGTAAAATCAAAGGATTTCACCT
>CACYCN010000286.1 GCA_902772895.1 uncultured Ruminococcus sp. | reverse complement strand
CTCTCTCCTTCACACCTCCCAGGTTCAGATCTCCCGCCGTGAAAAGAAACTCCTCCTCCTTCTCCGTTCCCGGCTCCTCTAACCACGGCGGCGGCGCAGAGCCTGCGCACCCGATTCGCGGCGTCGTTCGCATACGCTCACTCTGTTTGTTCTGACCACAGCTTAATGTCCGCGGTTCTCCGCCCCACACGGCGCTCACACGCCGCTTAGGGGCGGTTTTCTTGTGAGCCCATGCAGGGTGGCGAAGTTTGAACTTCATTAAAACCGAAACTGAATCTTGAACTTCGGAAATTCACAAGAAAAACAGCAGCGACTGCCAAATCAAAAGCAGTCGCTGCTGTCAGCGGTTTCAGGAAAAATCAGTTTGCTGAAGGGTAGCCAGAGCGATCTGATAGTCTGAAGGGTAAGTCAGTTTCAGATTAGAAGGATCGCCGGGGATCAGATGGATCTGATAGCCGTTTTGAAGGTAAAGCCGACAGACATCGGTTGCCAGTCGTTTTTCCTGGTCAGATAATGCGCCATACACCTTATCAAAAGTTCCGAGCCGGAAAGTCTGCGGAGTCTGAACCCGATAAAGGGCACTGCGATCCGGAAATTCCTCGGCAATATGACCCTGGGATGAGATCACAACGGTATCCGTTTCCGGAATGACGGTAGTACAGATATCACAATACGACATTGCCGCAATACTGTCACCGATCATTTTGGGAGTAACAAAGGGTCTGACGGCATCATGGGTAAGAATGATATCTTCCGGACTACCGCCCAGGGACTGTCTTGCAAAACGCACCATATGACTGACGGTAGAGTTTCTGTCCTGACCGCCGTCAACGAGATAGAGTTGTTCCGGATGCAAAAAGTTTTCCACAATTTGTTTTTGGGCATAATCACGCCATTCAGGGTTGATTCCGACAATCACGGCATCCACCGACGGATGAGCCAGAAAGCGTTCTGCGGTAAAAAGCAGCACGGAACTGCCGCCTAACGGCAGAAACTGCTTCGGCAGTTCACCACCCATACGTGTGCCGCTGCCGCCGGCAACAATCCCAGCAAAGACCATACGATACCTCCGTCAATCGTCAAATAAACCTTCCGCACGTTCCTTTTGTTTCATAAAGCGATGATAGGAAACCACGAACATAATCACGATCAATAATACAATGAGAGTTTCGAGAAGAATAATGACCCAGCTGAACGTATTACTGTTCATACTGGTAACAACGACCTGACACTGTTTTGCGATTCTACCGTCAGCGGTGGTAAAAGTAATGGTAGCGGTACCTTCTTCGTTAGCCGTAATCCGACCGTCGGCATCCACGGTAACGACATTTTCATCACTGGAAACGCCATTGATGACCGGAAGGGCGGCAGAAGAGGGCACCACCTTAAAGGCCATATCATAGGTAGTACCGGTATCCAGCGTAAGGCGGGATTTTTCAAGAGTAATATCCTTGACCTTATCAGAACCTGCCGTTTCATTCTGATAGAGGATCACGAGTTCGCCTTCATTGATAATCGCAGAAATTTTCATATCATAAGCCCCGACACTGATCTGAGAACTGGCGAGGGGCTTATTATTTTTTTTACTGTTATAAACGGAGAGGGTATAAGTTCCCTGGACGATATCATCGAAGGAAAATTTACCGTTTTCATCGGTGGTAGTATCGAAGAAGGCAGTCGCATTGGTCAGTTCCACGATCATTTTGACTTTTTTCTCACCGGCGATGGAGTATAGCACACCGTCAATGGAAACACTGAAATTATTATTCCCCGACTTGGAAGTCACCTTGACGATACATTTGGAAGCCACCGCAGCGCTGGAAGATTCCACGGTAATGACAGCCACACCGGCCTTGATGGCCTTGATATAGCCGTTTTTATCGACTTTGGCGACAGACTCATCCGAGCTGGCGAAATACACTCTGGTATCATCCAGATCAGAAGGAGTCACACTGGCTTTGAGTGTACGGGATTCGCCTTCGGTCATAGAAATACTTTGTGTTTCAAGAACGACAGACGTAGGGGATTTTCCGCTAAGGACATTCACACTGCAATGCGCTTCATTGCCGTCCATATCTTTCACGGTAATAACGGAGGAGCCGGTTGCCAGTGCATTGACCATACCGTCACTGCTCACTGCGACGATTTTAGGGTCAGACGAAGAATAGCTGACAACACTGACATCGTTTTTGAGAGACAACTGATAACTTTGTCCGACATAGAGATCCAGACTTTCTCTGGTAAAGTCGATCACATCACCCACCGCGCCGACATAAAACGTAAAAGTACACATCAGCAAGGCAATGACGGACAAAACGCTGATAAGACGTTTTTTCATTCGTATGCTCCTTCCATGCTGTCGGAATGAACCGTTTCGCTGAAATCCCTGTCCAGAACCGTAAGCAATGCCGGTTTCACATTTCCGATCAAATATTTTTGCTCTAAAAAAGCATTCGCTTTGAGTTTTTCGAAGTACGCCGGATCCGACAGCAGCTGACAAAGAGCCGCTGCGGCATCCGCAACGGGATCTTTTCCGTCAAGGGGAAAGAGGATTCCGTTTTGACCGTTCCGGATCAGGTCTTTATGGCCCTTGATAGCAGACGCCAGAACCGGAACGCCGCAATATAGCGCTTCCATGACATTAAACGGCAGACCCTCCATCCGGGAAGCCGACAATAACAGATCAGCGCTGCGATACAGACGATTCATATCTTTTACCTGACCGGCAAAACGGATACGATCCTGTTGTTCCAATGATTCCACCAAACGCTGACAATCCCCTAAGGCATTACCGTTACCGGCAAATACCAGAACGGTATCGGGAAACTGCCGATGAATCCGGTCAAATGCCCGGATCAGGAGCGCCTGATTTTTTCTTTGAGAGAATTCTCCGACACAAAGCAGCAATTTTCCGTCGGGAGAAACGCCGAAGCGATTTCTTTCCGAAAGCCTCCGTTCCTCGGAGAGCATGGGAAATTTCTCTCCACATAAGCCCATGCCATATATATAATGTAAGGTTTTTCCAAGATGATACTTTTCAGCCAACAGACGGTCTTCCTGATTCATCACTACAAGGGCATCCGGCGCCTTTGCCGTCAATTTTTCCACCGTCCGATAGACAAAAGAGGACATCCCACCCCGTTCCGAAAACATATAGCCATGAGAAATATGTACAAAATAGGGTTTGGGAGGTTTCATTCTGAGAAACGCAAGTTTCAGAGCCGCGCCGGAAAGGGTAGAATTGGAATAGATCATGGCATAACGGTTTTCTTCGAGCAGTTGTTTCAGCTGACCGACCGTTCGCCAGTTCTGCAGTGACAGCGGATTCTTGACAAACGAAAGATCATAACAGCGATCGATACAGGGATGATCCGTAGTTCCTTCCGCTGCCGCTTCCACAAGATAGCCCTGTTCCTTGAAATACCGGAGATAGGGCAAATGAAAATTCAGGATATGCGACACTCTTGACGCACAAACGAGGATTTTTTTCATAACAGACTCTCCTGATTCCGGAATGTTCCGATCTGACAGGAACCGTCATCGCAAAGGAACCGGAAATCATCTGGGTTCTCTGGTTTTGACGGCAGAGAAAGTTTTTCTGGTCGGGAGTTTCTTGACATAGTTGGTATACTGGTCGGTAATTTCAACGGCATTGCCATATGCCATTACCTTTCCTTTTTCCAGCCACAGGGCTTTTTTACAGATCTTCTTGACTGTGGAAGCGCTGTGGGATACCAGCAAAAATGTTGTCCCGCCGCTGAGGATCTCATTGATTCGTTTTTCACACTTGAGACGGAATCTTGCGTCACCTACGGCAAGTACCTCATCGGCAATGACGATATCCGCATTGACACAGGTAGCGATCGCAAAACCCAGTCGTGAGATCATACCGGAAGAATAGTTTTTCAGCGGAACATCCACAAACTTTTCCAGTTCCGCAAATTCAATGATCTCATCAAACTTTTTCTTCATATATTTTCTGGTATGACCATGCATGGTTCCTGCCAGAAAAACGTTTTCTCTGGCGGACAGCATTCTGTCAAAACCGCCGCTGATTTCAATCAAAGGCGCAATCGATCCGTTCACCTGTATTTTTCCTCTGGCAGGGGTAATAATTCCGGCAACGGTTTTCAGCAAGGTAGATTTTCCCGAACCGTTACGGCCGATCAGGGCAAGAGAATCCCCCTTTTTCACCTGAAAGCTGATATTTCTCAGCGCCCAGAATTCGTCATAACCGACCCTGCCCTTGATACGGTTGATAAAATATTCCTTCACGCCTTCTTCATGGTTTTTACTGAGATTAAACATGACCGATACGTCATTGACATCGACCATAATTTGATTTTTATCTATCTTTTTTTCAGGTTTGTCCACGATGCTTTGCCGTTTTTCCACCGCATCGGCCGACATTCCGATTCTTGTTCTGTTTTCCAAAGTGAAATCCCTCCGTCTGCCGCAGGATCTGCGGCTGTCATATCCAATTCATCAAATATAGAGGAAGAACCGATCCTGTTTTTCTCTGAACACCACAATACCAAGTGCCAGGGTCAGAAGTGAATAGGAAGTTGCAATAAACAGCAGGCGTTCCGAAGGCATTACCCCATTGAGCGTTACATCACGGAAAAGCTGGATAAAGATATAGATGGGGTTAAACTCAAACAGAAACCGGAACTGATCCGGTACAATCTCAATAGGATAGAAAATCGGTGTGATATACAGGAAGACCCTTCTCAGTACCTTATAAAGATGATCGAGGTCACGCAGGAACGTACCGTAAGCGCACATGACCAGACCCAATCCGAAAGTAAACAGGTAACATAAGATGATCACCAGCGGAACCGCTAACAGATTGATCGTCATCGGCACTCCCAGCACCAGACATAACAAAAAGTACGGAACCAAAGAAAAAACAGCCGTGATAAAACTCTGTGTCACCGTTGATACCACAAAGAAATATTTGGGAATTTTCATTTTCTTGATCAGACCGGCATTATGGATCATACTGCCCATTGCCATGGAAGATCCGTCAAATACTACCGTCATAAAAAGGTTGCCGCTGTACCAGTAAGCGGGATAAAAGGGAATATCTCTTTTGAATACCGTAGAGAAAACGATCGTGACAACGGCCATCATCAGAAGCGGACTCAGCATTGACCACGCAACACCCAGAATGGATTTATAGTATTTCTTTTTAAAATCACGCTTAATAATTTCTTTCAGAAAAGGAAAGAACTCCATAAACTCATAAATCTTACTTTTCATCCCATCTCTCCTCGTATGTATTTCATTCCGCAGCAGATTCACTTCCGCTGCGCCCAAAAAAGCATATAAAGCCAAGATAACAACCTTATTATAACACCCAAATTGCCTCTTGTCTATCCCATTTTTTCATAACGCAGTTGTAATTTTTAACAGAAATCCGTGAAAAACGTAAAATCGCCCTGACATTGTGTGTCATCTTACCATTTTACCGTAAAAATATATTGACTATGCGTTTTTGATATATTAAAATAGATATAATGTATTGTTATGCGTGCGGCTTTGTCAGGTATCCGCTTCTATGCGTTCTGACAGGATCCGGCCGCCCATCAAAAGCACTTCACCATTCTGTGTCATACTGTTTTTTGACAGTCTGTCACCCAAAGGAGGAGGCGCACCTTATTTGATCAAACAAAATCAGAATAAACTCAATCTGATCCATATTGTCATGGATTTTCTGATCAGTATGACAGGCAGCGCCCTGGCCTATTTTGCAACACTGGCGATTTTTGACTATGACCTGTTAGTTGTCTGTCAGATCAGTCTTCCGTCAGCCTTTGCCGGCATTGCCGTCATTGCCGGCATACAGATTCTTTCCAATAAACTCTGTGACCTTTACCGTTCCTATCGTTCCACCGTTTTCGGAATGGAAATTGTCAATATTATCAAATCGGGACTGACCGTATTTGTTCTGCTGATTCTGATCGCCATCGCCTTTTCACGGCTCTATCAGTATCAGATCACGATCCTCTTTTATTTCTTTGCGGAAGCGTCCCTGTCGGTGCTGTATCGTTTCACACTCCGCAGTTTTCTGCGCACCATGCGAAAAAGAGGATATAATAAAAAATATATCATTCTGGTGGGAATCAATAACTGTACCGAACGCTTTGTCCGGAAAATCGAATCCTCTCCGGATCTGGGTTATGAAATTGCCGGCTATTTTGATGCGGCTCCGCATTCTCAGCTTGCCCTGCCCTATCTCGGCCGTTTCAAGAAAATGTCCGGTTATTTCAACACTTCCCCCCCTGATGAAGCCCTGATCATGCTCTCGGATAAGTCCCAGCCCTATCTGGAACATCTGATTGCCATCTGTGAAAACTGGGGCATTAAATTTTCTATCATTCCCAATCTGTTTTCCAGCTTTTCCTCCCGTATCTATATCTCAAGCTTTGACGGGATTCCCGTTATGAGTATGAGAAAGGTTCCGCTGGATAAAGGCTTTAATAAATTTCTCAAGCGGGCGCTGGATATCCTGGTCTCTTTGCTGATGCTTCTTTTGCTGTCACCCCTGATGCTGGTCACCGCTCTCATTATCAAACTGACTTCTCCCGGCAATGTTATTTTTAAACAACAGCGTGTGGGTCTGAATCAGAAACCCTTTACTATGTATAAATTCCGCTCGATGCGGGTGGAAACGGAAAGTGATCTCACTTCTGCCGTCAAGAACGATTCCCGCTG
>CACYCN010000285.1 GCA_902772895.1 uncultured Ruminococcus sp. | reverse complement strand
GGAGAGCGCTTGAATGGCATTCAAGAGGTCAGGGGTTCGATCCCCCTCGTCTCCACCAAATGAAAAGCCAACAGCCATGCGGGTTTTCGGACTTGCGTGGCTGTTTTATTTTTCCCGATTTTGAAAAAACATAGCTTAAACATAGCTTATCCTTTTTACAAGAGAAAAATCAGCGAATAAAAACATAAGCTGCATCGGCAAAAAACGTCGGTGCAGCTTTTTTATTGCGATAAAAAAGATTATTAGTTGCCCGGTTAATTATAGCTACGGAACAAACTCTTAACAAAGTCGTCGGTTTCGGATGCGACAAAGTTATTAAATCTCTTATGGCCATCTTGCAGTATCCTGGAAATCACGAAGAGAAAATCCAGTTTGTTGTAATCTCTTTTCCTGGTATCGTAGGAAAACGAGATTTTATCAGTCCTACCTTGGAAAATCATATAAGTGTTTGTCAGATTAAATATCCAGGCAATCTCTTCAAATGCTGCATCCAGCCAGTTTGCGGCTGAATCTTCTTTCATAACCAAATCTGCAAGAAGTCTTTTGTCTAATGAAAGAACATCAGCGATTTTCATCAGAACAAAGAAAGGAGGAACGACTTTTCCACCTTCATATTTCTTTATAGTTGCAGTATCCCGGCCAATAAGTTGTCCGAGCTGCAGCTGTGATAAGTTCTGTTGTTTACGTGCTTCTGCAATGATTTTGGCATATTCAGGACGATCAGGATTTGCTTTACGCGGCATACGGCACCTCGAAAAATAAAAAACGCTTGACAAAGGATAACGTTATCCTTTATAATGACACCGTACATAGGATAACGTTATCCAAAAATTTGAAATGACACGTTTAGGAGAAAAACAATGGAAAAAATCGAAATTAAAAATGAAAAACGGTTCTACACCGTTACAGACTTTTACGCAGCATTAGGCGGAATCGTTACCAAGAGCAAGATATACAGAATGATTGATGCTGGCGAGATTCCGGTCCGCAGGATTGGCAAAAAGATTGTAATCCCGGCTGATTGGGTAAACGCTTATATCAGTGCGCCCTGTATTGCAGTGAAAAAGATTCGAGCAGAAAGAAAGGCGAGCTAATATGGCAAGAGGACTTAAAGGTGAAGGTACTTATGTACACATTGTACCGATAAGATGTGAAAATTGCAAGAGATTTGAGAAATGTACATTACGGCTTGACCCTCATGCGAAATGTCGTAAACGTGATTGTCGTGATCACTGGGTGTACCAGTATTACGTTAAGGACATTAACGGGAACACCGTTCGAAAGGCTCTGCAAGCAAAGACTCGCAACGAGTTAAAATCACGAGTGGATCAGATGCGCCAGGATGATAACGGGGTCAGTAATGATACCATTACAGTAGGGCAGTGGTGCGACAGATGGCAAGACACAATACTTCCCGGCACCGTTAAGGGGTCAACCCTTGATTCCTATAAGTACATGTTAGGCTACATCTCCGAAGAAATCCGCAAAAAGAAGCTTTTAAAGCTTACACCAATTGATCTGCAGAAACTGTTTACCGAACTGAAAGATCATGGATCGAAGAAGAGCGGAGATAACCTGTCTTCCACAACAGTACGCGGTATTCGGTCGACGTTGATTACCTGCTTCCAGTCAGCGATTGATAACGGTTATATGACCATAAATATAGCAAAAAAAACAAAACCGCCGCTTAATAACGATCGGCGGGAGATCAGCTATCTGACAGAAGATGAAATGATTCGTCTGTTAAAAGTCGCAGACAGCGGTGAATACTACGATGAGCAGTCTATGGATGATGATGGTGCCCAATACCTGATCAAACAGTGGGCCGTTGTCATCCGGCTAGCTCTTGCAACAGGTATGCGGCGCGGCGAGATTTTTGGACTGACATGGAGTGCGGTAAATTTCAGCAATCTATCAATCAGCATCAAAACGAATCTGCAAGGACGAATACTGGAAAGGCCCAAAACGAAGTACAGTATTCGTACCATCAGTGTAGACACTGATACGATGCAGAAACTAAAAGAATGGAAAGAGTACCAGGAACAGTTCGCTTATGATGTAGACGACCTGTATGACAATCGGTTAAACACTGTTTTCACAGGTGTATTCGGTGATCCAGTCCAGCTGGATAATTTCCGCAATCGGGTATTCAATCCGATGATATCGGCTGCCGGACTGCCAAATACGATTACGCTGCATTCGTTACGCCATACTCACGCTACACAGTTGTTGGCGGCAGGCGTGGATGCCAAAACCGTTAGCAAGCGCCTAGGTCATTCATCTGTTGCATTTACTTTGCAAACCTATGTACATGTAGTGGCAGAAGTTGAACGAGGTGCAGCTGACACGATGGGAGCCATTATGGCGGGTAAAAAGCCCGGCAAAACAGAATCATAAATTATCAAAATATCAGCTGACCTATCGGCTATACGGGGAGAAAGGCTAAACATTATGATAGACCAAAACGCAAAAGAATTTTTCATTTCCGTTATAGCAGATGAGATCTGTTTACACTTCGAACAATGCGAAGAACGAAAAGATGGAATCGTTGATTCGTTAAAAGATGTACTCGAACGAACCAAAAAAGGCATGTACGACCGGAATTTTGAATGCGATAATACCAAGGAGAAGATAAACTATGACGAATACGCCGATATTAATGCGGACATAAAAAGATGGGAATCAATGCGAGAAGGATTCAAAGCATATTATGACGAAAAGATGAAAGACATAACAGCGGATGAAAATGGATTGATTTTTGATGATTATATATCAGCGTTTTGTTATATTATCGGTCGTTTAGAGGGTTACGAATTTGCGTATGCTTTAATGCGCCTGAGCCTTACTGAAGGAAAAAGAGCACTTGCCACATATTGCATTTCGGAAAATAGGAAATTAATGAAAAAATATCAAACCATGCACGAGAATAATCGGAGAGCAAATAGTAAATGAAAATCAATTGTCAGCTTAAAGGAAGTACGTTCTGCGATGGCCAAAACATATTACGTAGCATTGTATCCAGCGGTCTGGTAATACAGCCGGCAGATTTGCTGTTGGTACGCGATTACAACTGCGTACAAGACAGCAATTGCGTCCAGGTACGTTACCATAATGGCAGTACGGATACTAAGATCGGCAACGTAAATAAAGAAAACGCGCCCGCCATAGCATCCTGCATGGATGCCGG
>CACYCN010000284.1 GCA_902772895.1 uncultured Ruminococcus sp. | reverse complement strand
TATCATTGCTGTTATTGTTGATGGGAAGCGTCGCATTGATGCGGGTAACAAGATTGGTCTGTTTGCCGCTTTTTTCCGTAAAGAATGTTGGAGTAATCTGCTTAACATGACTATCTTCAGTTGTTACTGTTCCATTGTTTGCAACCTCGATGCTTCCTTGATAATCGTTATTCGTATCGTACTTTGAGCTGACTTGATACTGGATCGTTCTGATACCGGCGTAGCTGCTTTTGGCTGTGAAGTTGATGTCAATCGGTCCACCGTAAAGCTTTTGATTGGCATTATCGGCGAAACCTGTTTGAGGCAAGGTGAAATTGACATCCGTATTGTTGTCATGTTGATCTTTTGTTTCAACAACCGAATCATCCGGATTCACCCATGTTCCCTTATTATTGACATTATCCGTCGCCATAGCTGTAATGCTGCCTCTGAAATTCTTTTCTACAATGAATTTAATTTGACCTTCGTTATTTACAGCATCGGTTATGGGGTCGTTGTTGTCATCGGCGTCTGTATCCACATCATCCAGCTTATACTGAATCGAATTTACACCTGAGCCATTTTGTTCTTTACCATTCTCATCTGAATAAGAATCCTTTGCCGTAATGGTAACAACAGTTCTCTCCTTAAAGAAGAAACCATATTTTGTCACCTCAACCGGTGGTGTATTAATTCCTTCTTCGTCACCTTCTGCATTTTCAAAATCAAATTTTGTTACAACTGGCGGTGTGGTATCGTAGTAGAAGCTACTTTCTTTGATTGTAGGCTCTCCATCGTTGCCAGTGGATGTAATGACAATCTCGTTCTTGCCCTCCTTGATAAGTTCTTTGATATTATCAATTATTGCTGTATCAATGGAAGCGGTAATCTCAATGTATGACTCTCCACTGTGGGAAGTAAAGTCAGTAAACACACCGTCCGACAATTGATTCACTTCAGCAGGAAATGTTGTGAACTTTGTGACATCTTCTCCGTTAAGCGCAACTGAAATGGAATGAATCTTTGAAACATCGTCCGTCACGGTAAAGCTCAACATAGGCGGAGCCGAGAACCAGACACTATTATCGACTTTGTTCGTGAATTTGTTTTCACCATCAACAGCTGTTACAACAACTTTCGGAGCCTTTTTGGTCGCAACAATTTCAAAATCGTCATTATCCTTACCTATGGAATCCGGTACATTCCTAAAGGACTTCTCACCATTGCAGTTATCAAATTTATCGGTGGCACTGACCATAAGGTCGCTGTAGAAGCTTAAATCATCAGCGTCATTCTCTCCGGTCGCTTTGAGAAGAAATGCTTTTGTGTACTTACCATCATTCTCACATAAGTCACCATTGTCATCAATAAAGTCAGCATTTTCAATTTCCTTGCCTAAATCGGTGGTAAGGGTGATGCCGTTCTCATCAATGCCGCAAGAAGGCGCTTTGTCGGTGACGGTAACGACCGCTTTGATGTCGTTATTGCTGTACAGACCAAAGGTAAGCAGGTTGAGCACCTGTTCAGCAACGGATGGATCTTTTTCATAGGTAATGCTTTCAACGTGGGGAGCGCTCTTATCTATATAGAAGGTTTCGTTGAAATTACGCTCATTGCCGCCCAGATCCGTGGCGGAAAAATTCACTTCATATTTTCCGCTGTCCAAACCTTTAGCATCAATCGACAGCTTACGTGAAATCACCTTACCGAAGGCATCTTTTGTCTCTTCGATGACGGTGGTGGTGTCGCTCTGCAAAGAATCTCCATTTGCATTTTTAATATCAACACTTGTTTCCTTCAAACCGCCTAATGTATTGGTGATTTCAGCGGAAATCTTTCCGTCATCTCCATTATCATTTTCCTTATAGACTCTGGTTTCATCATTTTTGTAATAGAAACTATACTCGTTACCCTTCTTTTCAATCTTATCCTCGTTACAGATAACAATTTCAAAATTATTGGGGTCAATGTTCAGCTTGGAGTCGTTTACGATCAGCGTTTTGCTTTTGAAATCCTCATTTGCATCCTTCTTATTGCCAAACGCATCCGTTGCCAAACCGGACAGAATGTATTGTCCTCTTTCGCTTAGTTTAAATTTGCCGTCTTTACTTGTGCCGATGGACGCATCACCGTTAAACAACTCGATGTTTTGAATACCGGCGGTATATTTGCCGTCGTCCCAAACTACCTCAATGTCAATGGGCTCAGACGTATAGATACCGTTTTTGGTAATCGTATCCTTCTCATCGCCATTTGTTTTCAGCTTCACTTCGGTGATTTCGGGCGGCTTATTGTCCACAAGTATGGTCTTGCTGTCACGAATTACATTTCCGCTGAGATTTTTAGCGGATACGATAGCCGTGTAGCTTCCTGCCTTTCCGGCAACGTCCGCATCAAATTTGATTTCTACAGATGTTTGCTTGGAATCCTTGGAAATATCGGAAACCGATTCTAAGGGTTTCTCTAAATCTGTTTTCTTTTCGCCAAAATAAATTTCATAAGAATCAATGCCCGAAAGGTTATCACTGATTTCTGCCGAAAAACTTCCTTTGCCGGAATATATAGTATTCCCACTATATTTTCCGCTTTCGATTTTCTTTTGTTTATCAAATTCTTGCGTTAATCTTTTGACAAACTCCGGTTTTTGCAGCGTCACAACAACCTCGCTCAGGCTGTTATGCTGAATGACAGATTCGTCCACCAACACCTGAACGCTGTCGTCCGTGATTTTGTTTTCGACCTCATTTCCGGCGCCGTCCTTTGCATAGACACTCAGGTTGACAGGTGAGGTTCCGGGAGAAATCGTAGTTGTAAGCGTATATTTATTGCCATTCAGTGCAACCTCACCGCCGAGCTTCTTGTCGCCATCTTTGCCGCCGAGCACTTTGTCGCCATCTTTAAGAATGATGCTCTTGAGTTCCGATCCTTTGCCATCATCGTTAAGAACGTTTTCTACCGTTACAGTCACTTTGAGGTCAGCGTTAGTGTAGATGCCATAATCCATCACCTTGTTTGCTGCCGAGAAAGCAATGCTCTCCACTTTCGGAGGGATAAGGTCAATATTGATAGGACCCACCTCATAGATGTCACTTTCGTTTCCTGCTTTATCCGATATTTTTACGATATATTTGCCGTAGTGGTCGGCGCTGAAGTTATATTCATTCTCCTTTCCGTCAACCTTATTTGCACTCTTTCCGTCAACGGTGACTGCAGCAATACCGGAACAATTCTCCGGATTGTCCTTTACCGTAAAGGTGACGGTTACGGGAGATTTGGAAAACTCGCTCTGAAATTCGAACTCGCCCTGCACCTCTGGCTTTTCTTTGTCAATCTGAACGGTCTTTTCAGTTTTATAGGATGTTTTATTGCCGAGCACATCCTCTGCCAAAACGGTATATTCGCCATAGGCATCCGCGGTAAAAGAATATGCACCCATGTCGCCATCAAGCGTCTTAACAACCGCACCGTCCGCCGTCGCATCCGGATACTGTGTGCTGTTATAATACTGAACGGATTTGATCGGAACGCTATCGCTGAGGCTGAATGAAATGTTAACGTCTGTGTTTGTCCAGCTTCCGTCATCTGTCACATGAGACAACTTTTCCTCAAGCTTGGGAGCAGAGTTGTCCGCCGTAAACAAAACGGTGTATTTCTCGGACATACCGCTGTTTGCAACAGCGGTGAAGTCGAGCTCATGTTCTCCGTCCTCGAGATTATTTACACCGGCGGAAGCGGTCAGCTCTGTCACCATTTTTTCGGTCTCGCTGTTCGGATCGGGAGCAACCGTAACCTCAACATTGCTGCCGTCAAGTGTTGCCGTCACTTTCTTGATACCGGAAACAGATTCCAGCACTTTCACGGAAACCGTTCCGTCTCCTTTTACAAACGTCTTCGACTCTATTTCGGCTTTATTCTCAAACGCCAATTCGGCGCCATTTTCTCCGAAATCGGGCGCGACCTTGGAAATAATGATCTCATACAGCGATTCTTCCAGATACTTCAACACATCTGTTCCGTCGGGAAGCTTGGTTTTTACGGCGTTATCCTTAAATCTGATTTTTTCGGATTCATTGCCGGCACTGTCTGTTGCCTGCACAAAGAAATCGTACTCGACCTTAACTCCGTCGTTTTCGGGTGCTTTGAGCACAAATTCATTCTGTTTGCCGTTGACTCTTTCAAGCTCCTGCTCTCCATCGAACAGCTTAATGCTTTCTGCTGCAATGTCGGACTGACCGGCATTGTCCACATCCACAGTAACAAGAATATCATCATTGGAATACAATCCAAATGTAAGGAAAGAGAGGATCTTGTCACCGTTGTTCTCTGACGCGCTGAAAGTCAGCGTAAAGTCCTTTGCCTCCGGCGCCTTGGTGTCGAGAGGAATATCCTCTTTCTTCACTTTACACCTCGCCGAATTGCCTGCATTATCTTTGCAAGAAAGCGTATAATTTTTATTTTCCTCTGCCTTAAAGGAGACAACGACCGACTTGGCGTCCTCTCCGTCCTCGACAGTGACGTCACTTATTCCAAACACCTTGACAGTTCCGGGATTAACGCCTGAATCTTTGTCCGTAACAGTGAACTCAACCGTGATTGGTTTATTTGTCCATTTACCTTCGGGCACCTGCTCGACCTGATCGTTGTTCTCATAGAGGAATTTAGGCGTAGAAATCGACGGCTTTGTTGTATCAATATTAATCGCTTTCGTCTTTAATTCTGTTTTGTTTTTGAGCTTATCCGTAGCGATTATGGTGTATTCTCCTGATTCTGTTGCCGTAAAGGTATATTCCGAATCCTTTGCGGTGAGAACAGTTTCGGTATCATTATCAGGAGACTTGTACATAACAGAATTGATAATCGGCGAATCAACAGTAAAGGAAACCTTTACCTCTCTCTTTGACCACGTCAAAGAATCCTGACCGTTATACTTAATGTCGGTGACATCCGGTCCCTCATTTAAGATATGGAAAGACTTGGAATACAGCACGGAAGCGGTGCCGTCAAACTTATATTTCAGCACCAGCATATATTCTCCGGACGGCAATCCATCTTTATATGTTTTGGTCAAATCAAGCGCTGCCAAAAACGTATCACCCTCGACGCTAAAGGTGCAGTCACCGGACAGATTGGTTTCATCCTCTCCGTTCTTCAGCCAAATTTCGGCATTGGTCTTGTTGTCAGAAGAAAATTCTTCTTTTATTTTCTCAAGCCTTTCACTGTCAGGCTGATCGCAAACCACAATCTTTTTTAATCTACTGCCTGTAAAATAAATCTCATTTGAGTTGGACAGACAGTGGGTTGCATCTGCGTTAAACATAAAATTCGGGTCAAAACTCTCGTCAAACACAATATCGCTTGAGGGTTCCGGAGTCGGATTTGTCGGTTCCTGTGTCTCCGGTACCTCGTCCGGTGTGGAAACGCCGGCATTGGCCGGTGTTGTTTCGGGGGAATCTCCTACAGCCATTGCCATCGGAACAGCACTGAAGATTACCATTACAGACAGAATAACCGCACATAGTTTTTTTAGACCTATGGACATTGGTTTCATTTTCTTCTCTCCTCATTAATATGAATTATATATATATAGTTTACTCCGTTGAACATCGAATGCATAAACGCCGACAACAGTAAAAGCGAAAACAAGACCAGCGAAATATTCTGACTGACAGCGGGAATAAACATGGATACCAAAAACAAAACAAAGAAAGCTCCCATGGCAATATCGATCACTTGCGCAATCCGGTGACTGAAAAAATTCAGGATCCCAAATCTCCGCCAGTCCGTTCGCCGATCCTTTGGAGTGGAAAAATTCTTCTTGCGGTGACTGTTGACCAATACCAAAAGTGCCGTGCCGACAATAATTCCTCCCCAGAACAATACGCCGGTGAGCACTGCAAAAAATACCGCTGCTCCATTGCCCTTGTAGTCACCCAGAAAGGCAAGCAGAACGGACAGCGCCGAAACACAATACGACGCGCACGATATTTTAAAAAACAAACTATCTCTTTTCACAACTATCTCCTAAAAGGGCAACTCTCAACAGCAGAAAAGTCTGCTGTTGAGTTATCGCTAAATCCTCTCGTTTGTATGAATGTACAACGACTTTTTAATCACACGAAAACCAATGGTGTTTTCGTCATTCTTAATTTTTAGGTTGTCTGTATGGCCTTGAGCTGGTGATGACAAAACAGAGGTTTCCGCAAACACCGGCTCTGAAAAAGTGTTCTCCTGCAAAAGCGCCGTTGCCTGTTCGCCGGTAGATTCCGCTGTCTTTTTCTCACTATGATAAAAGTTTTCCCTTTCCTCCGGCTTGGGCGGAATAACCGCCGGCGGTCTGGAAGTGTTCTTTCTGTTTTTCGACAACTTGGAGGTCTGCGGCTTTAGCGGGACTTGCAGTCTGCCGGTGCTCTCATTTGCGGCTTTCATTTCCTTGACCACTTTTGCGCGGGCACGGCCTGTTTTGATATCGAATATTTTTTTTATATCAAAAACAAAAAACAAAACTACCGCAATGATAAAAAACAGAATGGTAAAGGACAGGCAAATCCAGAAAAGCGTATTCAGAATATTGATAGATGTCGCTTCCATTATTCACCACTCCCTTTTCCGGCCTGCGAACCGTAGCCTTCTGCTCTTGCACTTCTAATAAAATCTTCGATTTTGTTGACGATGGGCTTAAGCCTTTCTTCATTTTTCTTATAAAGAGTAGGTTTATTTACAATGTAATTGGTCTTTTCCTCAATCTTTTGGAAAACATCCCAATAACTCGATTCATAAATATTGTAATCAGCCCAATCGTTCATATGAATAAAGGTCTGAGCGGCGATAAACTGATATGCCTTCAAAGCTACATGGATATTGCCTTCTTCTATTAAATCCGCGTTGAGCAGATTTTGCAGCGTTGTAAAATAGGTTGTAAACGGAAACTGAGCCCTCATTCCATTTATCTGATCGACATTAGAAAAATTTTCCGCCACAACAAACATGTCTGACGCAAACGCTTTCTTTTTCTCCTCAGCAAACGGAGAATCCACTACCTTTTTATACCATATCGCCGAGAGTGGGATACCCGGGCTCTCATCGCTGTTTTTGGTTTCGTAAAAGAAAAAGATATCATTTGCAAAGTCATTGACCAAATCAATAAAATGGCTTTCATTCTTGCTGTCAATCTTTTCAAGAGAGGCCATCAAATCCCTGAATTTTCTAAATTCATCGGTTTTCAAAACCAAATCCTTCATATACAACTCCAGCAGCCTTGAATAAGCCTCAACATTGGCAGGATCAATCTTCGTGATTGCTGTCATATATTTTGACTCCGCCTGCTTTTTGCTTTCGTCGTCCACACTTCCCGCAAGGGTATCACCCTGCGCAATTAACGAAGCGTACGTCTGCGAAGTGGTTGTGGAAGACGCTACACTGAAACCGATGGTGCCGAACAGCATAACGACCATGGCTATCAGGCAACCGATAAAGGTTCTCCATTTGAGCTCCCGAAGCCGTTTAGCTCTAGGCTCAATAACGTCAAGATTATCAAGGTCATACAAAAGCTCCGCACAGTTTTGATAGCGGTCATCCGGATTCTCTTGGGTACACTTTAGAATGATTGCCTCAAGAGCCTCGGAAAGCAGGGGGTTCCATTGCGTGATCGGATACATCTTATACGGGTACAAGCTTGGGTTGTGTCCCGTCACCAAATGATACATCGTCGCGCCGAGACAATAGATGTCTGTTCTCGGATCGGTCTGACCATGACCACCATACTGCTCGGGAGCGGCATAGCCCCTCGTACCAAGACAGGTCGTGTCCTCAACGGCGGAGGACTTGAACTCGCGCGCGGTGCCAAAGTCAATCAGCGACACCTTGCCGTCCGGCTTCAGCATAACATTGGCAGGCTTCATGTCTCTGTAAATGATCGGACGCGGCGTACGGGAATGAAGATAACCGAGCACGTCACACAGCTGCTTTGACCACTCGATAACATCCTCTTGTTTCTGTGGCCCAGACTCCAGTGCCTTGCTCAGAGAATTACCCTCGATGTAATCCATTACGATCAGGAAGCTGTCGCCGCTGTCAATAACGTCGATAATACTTGGAAGGTTAGGATGATTAAGGCGTTTGAGGATATCGATCTCATCAACCAGATTTTGCTTAACGATCTCGTAGTCCTGAACGCCATCCTTTCTAACCTCCTTGATCGCCCAAATTTTATTTGCTTTTTCGTTAACTGCCTGATAGACGACGCTCATGCCGCCTTTGCCGACAACGCGAAGTATTCTATACTTGCCGTCTACTAATGAACCAACTTCAAGCATATTATCCTCCTCACACGGTTTTCACAAGGGCAACCGTAATATTGTCACGTTCCATCCTGCTCTTGACCAACTCGGTAAGGTATATGCATCTCTCCAGCATAACGGATTCGCTGTCCGCAACAACAGGATTCAGGTTGTCGAATATCTCAGCTTCAGAAATAACATGTCTAAACCCGTCGGAGCAGAGCATAAAGGATTGGTTTTGCCTTATCTCTCCGGTAAAGAAATCAGGCTGAATAAGATCACTTGCACCGATGCACTGCAAAAGGACATTGCGCTGCGGACTGACCCGTGCTTCCTCGACGGTCATTCTTCCCATGTCCATTTCACGCTGCACATAGGTCTGATCCTTTGTGAGAAGCTGCAGACCGTCTGTCAGGCTATAAGCGCGCGAATCTCCTATATTAATGATGTAATAGGTATTTCCGGCAAAAAGCATAGCAACAAGCGTTGTGCCCATGCTCACGCTGTTCCGTCTCGCGTAACTCGCTATATTATCATTACAGGCATAAACGATTTTTTCCCACGAACTGAATATCCTGTCCTTTGGATCACTCAGTGACAGAATAGCCGGAAGCTGTTTTTCAAACCACTGACTAAATTCCCAAATGACAGCAGAACTGGCGACCTCGCCTTTTGCAAGGCCGCCCATTCCGTCACATATTACAGTCAGCAAAACATTTCCGATATCTGTTTC
>CACYCN010000283.1 GCA_902772895.1 uncultured Ruminococcus sp. | reverse complement strand
GTCCAGGGCAGAGCCCGGCGGGTCCAGGGCAGAGCCCGGCAGGGTGCAGGGACAGAGTCCCTGCCAGGGCAGAGCCCGGCGGGTCCAGGGCAGAGCCCGGCAGGGTCAGGATTCGTCGGAGATAGAACGAAAGGCGAAGATGAAGGACGGGATGGACAGAACGACAGCAAGCTGACCAAAGGTAGCGTTGGTGAAGGTGTTGGCTTCCAGATGCAGGAGGGATGTGACGGCATGGCTGAGCGTGTTGTCTCCCATCAGGAATGAAAGGGCCGCTACCAGGGTGAACAGCAGCGAAAGGGAACCGAATACGATAGCGGCAATGAAAAACGGTTTGTTCTTGAGCATGATATCACTCCTTTTGACATGGTGTTCCGGATTGTATAGGGATCCGTTGGGAATCAGTAGAGAATGGCGCCGTATTTGGCGGCAAGTTCGTGCAGTTCGTCCTCGTCAATATCACAGTGCGAATCCACAATCAGACGTCCCTGATAATACCGGAGAGCCGCTTCAAGGGTTGTGGGATCATTGGTGTGAATGGCAAAGGGAAGATAGGACATGGCTGCGTTTTCGGCAAGAAAGGAGGCGTCATCTGTGGAGTTCAGATGAAAATATACGGCATCGGCGGAGGAATCATCCAGATCGATCAGTTCATCGGACATGTCATAGCCGCAGGGGATCGGTTCGGAAAATTCCGGGAAATCCGGGAGAAAAAAGGCTTCCCGGAAATTGGCTGCCGCATAACTGTCTTTCTCTTCCGCAGCATCAAACCGTATCCGCTGCGCTTTCAGAAACTGCAGTTTGCTTCTGTCAGGCTGAGCAGACAGATCAAGAAATACCGATGCGCCGTTTTCTGCCAGATGATGCAGCTGTGACAGTTCCGTTTCCGAAAAGGCCGCCGCTGCTATCAGCGGAATTTCCGCATGAGGATGGGCTTTTTTGATCAGCAGCGCCGTATCGTCGGTTCCGGCGGTACAGTGGATGCCGAATGCGGAAGCGCCTAATGACTGAAGGGTAATCAGTGCGGCAATATAATCCGTATCCGTTTCCGTCTTGCCTTCCTCATCGACGTTCAGCAGTACAAAAACAGGCAGTTCCGCTGTTGCGGCCGCCAATACACCGGCACGCATATCCCACAGTTTGCTGAAATCTTTCAGCAGAATAAACGACGTTCCGGCATCTTTCAGCAGGGTGATTTTTTCCAGATGGTCAAAATAGGCGCTTTCCATCACGTTCTGCCCGTATTCCGATGCGATGGGGTCGCTCGGACAGAGTACGCCGCCTACCGGCCTGCCGTCAGAACATTCTGCCGTCAGACGGGTCAGATCGGTGAGAAATGCGGAAAATTCATCGTCATAGCCCAGATCTTCCAGTCGGGTATGTGTGATATGTCCGGTGGGCGCCAACAGGGCGGTGCCGCCGCCGGCAAGGAAACGTGTTTTGGATTCGGTCAGTTTTTGGGGATTCCGGAGGATCGTGTTTTCACAGCAGACAACGTCGGGGTCGTCGCCGGACAGATCTCCGCAAGTGCCGGCGCCGTCGGCGATCATCGGCAGTTCAAACGGGAAACTCATCGGATGTTCTCCTTTTATATGCTGCAATCAGGCTTTTATTATCACATGGATTCGGGCGCCGTAATTTTGAGCAGGGTAAGAATATTGGCGATAACGGTTCTGACCGCCAGACAGAGTGAAAGTCTTGCCTGCATCAATGAGATATTATCGCTTCTGACCCGGCAGGCATTATAGAATTTATGGAACTGTGTCGCTACTTCGTACACATAACGGGTGACCTTGGACGGTTCATAGTCCTTGGCGGCGCTGATGATCTCATCCGGCAGTTCGGAAAGTTTATTGATCAGTTCGATTTCTTCCGGAGCTGTCAGCAGGGCATAGTCTTCGTCACGGCATTCCGTGGGGGTAATGCCGTCTGCGGCGAGGGTTTTCAGGATATTACAGATTCTTGCATGGGCATACTGTACATAATAGACGGGATTCTGGGAGGAGTTTTCAATCGCCAGATCCAGGTCAAAATCAAAATGACTGTTGGCTTCCCGCAGATTGAAGAAGAAACGGGCGGCATCAATCGGAATTTCCTCCAAAAGGGTGACCAGAGTGATCGCCTTACCGCTGCGCTTGGAAACCTTAATGACTTCGCCGTCACGGATCAGTCTTACCATCTGCATCAGAACGACTTCCAGCCGGGAAGCGTCTACTCCCAGGGCTGTCAGAGCCGCTTTCAGTCTCGGAACATAACCGTGATGATCGGCGCCGAGAATATCAATTGCTTTATCATAGCCTCTTGTGACCAGTTTGTCATAATGATAGGCGATATCCGGTACGACATAGGTCGGCAGACCGTTCGAACGTACCAGTACAAAGTCTTTATCCGCGCCGAACCGGGATGCCCGGAACCAGACGGCTCCGTCCTGTTCATAGGTATGCCCTTTTTCGGTGAGCTGTGTGACAATATTCTGTACGGCGCCGCTCTGATGCAGGGTGCTTTCCCTGAACCAACGGTCATATCTGATGCGGTATTTCAGCAGATCACGTTCCAGTCCTTCGATATTCTTCGGCAGGGCAAAATCCACCAATGCCTTACGGCGCTGTGCGCTTTCCGCTTCGACATACTGATCGCCGTATACTTCGGCAAAGGCTTTTGCATGATCGACGATATCCTGACCGTGATAGGAGTCTTCGGGGAGCTCATAGCCTTCCCGATAGAGCTGTAAATAACGGATCTCCAGAGAGGTGGCGAATTTTTCGATCTGGTTGCCGGCGTCATTGATATAGAACTCTCTGGCGACCTGATAGCCGGCAGCGTCCAGTACGCTTGCCAGGGCATCACCCAGGGCGCCGCCTCTGGAATTGCCGACGTGCATCGGACCGGTGGGGTTGGCGGAAACGAATTCTACCAGGACTTTTTTGCCCTGACCGTAATCCGAACGTCCATAGTTTTCGCCCTGTTCCCGGATCTCTTTCAGAACGGACGCATAAAAGGACGGATGATAGAAGAAATTCATGAAACCGGGACCGGCTATCTCACAGCGTTCCAGTCCGGTATCGGAGAGGTCAATATTCTGCGTAATGATCTCGGCGATTTTACGGGGAGCGGCATGGAATGCTCTGGCGGAAACCATCGCGGCATTGGATGCGAGATCGCCGTGAGAACGGTCCGCAGGTGTTTCGATGGTAAAGGAAGGCAGTTCGGCCTGAGGGAGCAATCCCTGTGACTGCGCCTGCTTTACCGCTTGGATGATAGCAGTGCGCAGCCGGTTAACGGTTTTCGTTGCGGTTGACATCTTGGTTGACCTCCTCGATTTTCAGGATCAGTTCGTTTTTGCTGGCAAGTTCCGACTGGATATCAATGGAGTAATGAACTTCCAGTTCGCCGCCGTGATCGTGCAGCGCATTACGGATACTCTCGGTATAGACGCCGAGGGTAATCATGCCGAATCCGGTGACATATTCACATTTATGACGCACG
>CACYCN010000282.1 GCA_902772895.1 uncultured Ruminococcus sp. | reverse complement strand
TTGTGCCAAGACGCTTGGATTCTGAGTCACGGCCGTTTTTTGTGGAACCGCCGCCCTTTTTATGAGCAAACAACTGAACATTGATTCTAAGCATTGTTATTACACCTCCGTAAAAGTTACCTTTAGATACTGTGGGTATTGCTCCTCTGTACCGAGCAGATGGAGCCTGAGTCCTTTTAGTATTGTCTGACAGGGATCAGCGTCCTTTTTGTCCACACGCAGGAACATTTCACCGTCTTGGTCAAAGACCTCCGCGCGGATTCCGATCACGTCTGTGATCGTATTGGCGCTGAGATAAGCCGCTGACGAAACAAAGGCGCAGATAATATCTTTGCCGCTTTCGTCATAGCCGGAATGTCCTTTGATATGAAAGCCTAAGAGCCGATCATCTTGTGTGACAAAAAAAGCTGCCCGGATCATTATGCCTCGATAGACTCGATCTGAACCTTTGTATAGAACTGTCTGTGTCCCATCTTGCGCTTAGAGCTTTTCTTGGGCTTATAGGTAAATACGGTGATCTTCTTACCCTTACCGGTCTTGAGCACCTTACCTGTTACCTTTGCGCCTTCTACATAGGGGGCTCCTGCTTTGAAGCCGTCGTCTGTGCTGAGAGCAACAACCTTGAAATCAACGGTTGCATCGTCCTCTGCGTCAAGCTTTTCTACGAATACAATATCGCCGTTAGCAACCTTGTACTGCTTGCCGCCTGTTTCAATTACTGCGTACATATTGGCACCTACCTGTTAATAAACTCGCTGCATCAGGCGGAGAATATTCTCACTTGTCAAGCCTTTCGCATGCGGCTTCTTTATCTTAACATATCTTTTTCCTTTTTGTCAAGAGGAAGGAGCCTTCACCGGGGCAGAAATTACGAGAAATTCAGAAAAAATCATAGGTTTTGTCCGTTTGAAAGAGTTCTTTCCGGAAAAGCACTATCCCTGCAAAGGGAAGTCCTGTCATGCTGCTCTGAGAAAATCATACATGGATACTTCGTCAAATGCTCTGCCGGACATGACCGGACAGGATCAGATCGGACAGTCGTTTTGTTGAAAAAACAAAAGGATTTCAGAAAAGAGTTGTTGTTAATTTTTTAACATAGAGTTTATTGACAATAAATCCGGAAAAATGTTAGTGCATTTAGATAAGTATTAATGTTTACAAAAATTGACAAAATGTTATAATGAATTCAAAGACCGAAATGTGTGGAAAGAGTGCCGTTTTGCATAGAGACACTGCGGACGGAAAAATAGAGGAGGGTCCTATGAAATATAAGTTTATCTCTGACAGTCATCTCCACAGCATCAATTCATTTGACGGGAAAGACAGTGTGATCATGATCGCAGAGCGGGCCTGTCAGCTGAATCTGTATTCCATCACCATTACGGATCATTGTGAATGTAACGAATATGAAGAGCAGAATGTTCGCAAGGATATAGAAGGTTCCGTCATTGATACTGCCAAAGCACGCGCGATGTATCTTGACAAGCTCAGAATCTATACGGGAATCGAATTAGGTCAGCCGACCCAGAATGAAAAAGCCGCCCAGGAAGCGTTATCACTGGGCGAATACGATTTTGTTTTAGGGTCGCTGCACAATATCAGGGGGGAGCAGGATTTTTATTTCATTGAGTACACCCCCGAAAACACCACTGATTTACTGGATCGGTATTTCCGTGAGATGTCAGACTTAGCGAAGACGGATTATTATGATTCTCTGGCGCATCTGACCTATCCCTTGCGATATCTTGCCGGTAAAACGGAGATCCCCTTTGACCGCAGGCGTTACGATGATGCCATTGACGAAATCTTATCGGAGTTAGTCAGGCGGGACAAGGCCCTTGAAGTCAACACTTCCGGTCTTCGTCAGCTGATCGGCAAGACTTTGCCCGATGAAGAAATTATCAGACGGTTCCGTGAGCTGGGCGGCAAATATGTCACTCTCGGTTCCGATGCGCATCGCTGGGGTGATGTCGGCGCCGGTATTGAAGAAGGTCTCGCTCTCCTGCAAAAATGTGGCTTTACCCATTTCACCGTCTTCGAAAAACGCCAGCCCCGTCTTCTCCCTATCTGACCAAAGGCTCTGCCCTGGCAGGAACTCTGTCCCTGCACCCTGCCGGGCTCTGCCCTGGACCCGCCGGGCTTTGCCCTGGACCCACCGGGCTTTGCCCTGGACCCACCGGGGCTCTGCCCCTGGACCCCGCTGGGGGCGTGAGCCCCCAGACCCGCGTGTTCGCGGCCCGCTCGCTGCGCTTCGCTTACTTC
>CACYCN010000281.1 GCA_902772895.1 uncultured Ruminococcus sp. | reverse complement strand
TGTCATTAGTGATGATTATCGTGATCATCCTGCAGGAAGGCCATGATGCAGGTCTGGGAACGATCACCGGTGGTGCGGATTCCTTTATGCAGAGAGGAAAAGCGAAAACGGCAGATGCAATGTTCGCAAAGATTACAAAGTTTTGTGCCATCGCCTTCTTTGTTGTTGTAGTACTGTTGAATGCTCTGTCCTTCTTCGGTCTGTCCGGAAAAAGTGACGGCAGCAAAACGACAGAAGAGTCTTCCGTTTCTGAACAGTCCGCAGTGGAAAGCTCTGTAGAAACATCTGAAGCCGGCGAAGAAACAAGCGAAGAAGCCAGTAAGGAAGATAGTACGGAAAGCACCTCTTCTGCCGCTGAGAGTTCAGCCGCAGAAAGCACGGTAGAATCATCTGCTGCCGAGAGCGCTGCAGAAAGCACGACAGAGTCATCTGCTGCCGAGAGCGCTGCAGAAAGCACGACAGAATCATCTGCTGCTGAGAGCACTGCAGAAAGCACGGTAGAATCATCTGCTGCTGAGAGTGCTGCAGAAAGCACAGAAACTTCTACAGAAGTAAGTGCTGAAGCATCAGAGGCTGCTTAATCGAAAGCGAACCAAAACCAACCAAAGCATCTTCAATGTCGTCATTGAGGGTGCTTTATTTTTCAACATACAAAGGAACGATCAGAATGAAGCAAAGGATTCCGATGCCGACGGAAGTCAGAAAGATAATTGAACAGCTTAACGAACACGGCTATCGTGCCTATGCGGTAGGGGGCTGTGTACGTGATGCTGTGATGCAGCGGATTCCGGCTGACTGGGATATCTGTACATCGGCGCTGCCGCAGGAAACGCTGACAGCACTCGGAGAGGAAAATCTGATTGAAAACGGGCTGAAACACGGCACTGTAACCGTTCGCCGCCAACATGAAAACTATGAAATCACCACCTTCCGCACAGACGGCGCATACACGGATCATCGTCATCCGGAAGAGGTAATATTTGTCCGGAATCTGCAGGAGGACCTTGCCAGAAGGGATTTTACGATCAATGCTTTGGCTTATCATGAGCAGGAGGGATTGATAGATTATGACGGAGGACTGTCGGATATCCAGAACCGGATCCTGCGATGTGTGGGCGAACCCGACCGCCGGTTTCATGAAGACGGACTTCGGATTATGCGGGGATTACGTTTTGCGTCGCAGTTAGGATTTACGCTTGAGCCGAAGACAGCGGAAAGTATCCATCGCAACGCTTCATTGCTGCGGTATATTTCGGCGGAGCGTATCATGACGGAGCTGATCAAGCTATTGACAGGCAGGTATGTAGAGCAGGTATTGCTGGAATATGCCGATGTTCTGGCGGTATTTCTGCCGGAGATCACGCCGATGATAGGATACCCGCAGCATAATCCCCATCATGTTTTTGACGTATGGCAGCATACGGCGAAGGTTGTTTCCGAGGTACCGGAAGAGAAGGTACTGCGGCTGGCGGCACTGTTCCATGATATGGGAAAACCGGAAGCCGGTACCGTTGACAGCAGAGGGATCAGTCATTTTCACGGCCATCCCGAAATCAGCGCAAGGATTGCCGCAGCCGCATTACGTCGACTCAAAAGTGATAATAACACCATTCGTGATGTTGAGATATTAGTGAAGTACCATGATTTACGTCCGCCTGCGGAGGCAAAATACGTGCGCAGACTACTGGCGCATACCGGACCGGAATTATTCCCGCAGCTGATAGCGCTGAAACGAGCCGATGCGCTGGGACAGAATCCTCAGTTGATTCCGGAAAAGCTGCGGTATGTGGAAGCCCTGCAGTCACTTTATGAAACGGAACTGCAAAACAGCAGCGCATTTACCCTGAAACAGCTTGCCGTTAACGGACATGACCTGATGACGATTGGTATCACGGAAGGAAAACAGATCGGCAAGGTATTGCAGACGCTGCTTGACGGCGTCATTGACGGTGATCTTCCCAATGAACGGGACGCACTGTTGTCTCATGTTCAGAGCATCCTGTCAAAGAAAACGGAATGATGAAAGAACGGAGGATATCATGGAGTATCAGCTCAATCTCGGAATATGGAATCAGGTATTTGCGGTTCCGACAGCGATTGTCGATCAGCATCTGAAATTAGCCGGAGCGGCACAGTTAAAAGTGCTGCTCTGGTTTCTGCGCCATGCAGGCGAACCGATCAGTACAGAGCAGATGTCATCGGCACTGATGATGCATGAAGCCGACGTAAAAGACAGTCTGCAATACTGGGTACAGACCGGTGTGATCGTGCTGCGTGAGAATCAGCTGATTCCCGTTCCCGTTACGGAAAATACACGTTCTCCGGAACCGGAGTTTTCCGAACATCCGGCTGTTGAACTGTCGGCAAAGTCTGACAGCGGTATTTCGAAGAATCCGGAGCCGCAGCAGGAAACGGCAGGGACAGTGCCGGCACCTGTCAAACCGGTTACGAAGTCAAGGGCACTGTCACGACCGGAGAAGCCGGACCAGAAATATATCACCCGTCGGATCATGGAGGATGAAAGCATTGCCTTTCTGATGCAGTCGGCAGATGAACTATATGGCAGAATGACCGGCAATAACGATAAAGCGACCCTGCTGTTGATCCATGATTACGACGGATTACCGGTAGAAGTGATCATTATGCTGATGCAGTATGCTTTCAGTATCGGCAAAGGCAATATGCGGTATATTGAAAAAATGGCGATCAACTGGGCGGATAAAGAAATCAATACGCTGGAGGCAGCGGAACTGATGATCAAGAAGCTGACCGAAAGCAATAGCGCTGCCAAGACGGTACAGCGTATCATCGGAGCGGACGATCATTCCCCAACCGAAAAAGAGAAGGAACTGGCAGATACATGGCTGAACCGCTGGCAGTTCTCACCGGAAATGATACGTGCCGCCTATGAGACATGTGTGGATACGAAAGGAAAGTACATTCCGAATTATACGGGCACGATTCTGGCCAACTGGTATAAGAAGGGTTATACGACGGTGGAACAGACCAAAAACGAGAAAGCCCCCTCCAGACAGAATAAAAAAGAATCCTATGCCGCGACTTATGATATATCCGAATATGAAAAAACCAGTGTCATTGATGAGGAGTGGTAAGAATGGGATATTCTCCCGACATCTACGCAGCGGCAGACCAGGAACTGGAGCTGCGGCGTCTGCAGTCCGAGCGTGATCTTGAAAGACGGCGGACAATATTATTTTCCCGGTCACCCCGTGCGGAAGAATTGGAGCGTATGATTGCCAGGACATCCGTAGCAGCGGCGAAAGCGGTATTAGGCGGTGCCGATCTGAGAAGTGAACTTGAGAGTCTGAGAGATAAGAATCTGGCACTGCAGAAGGAACTGCATGATATTCTGCAGCAGCTGGGATTTCCGGATCATTATCTGGAACCATGGTATCATTGTGAAAAGTGTCATGACAG
>CACYCN010000280.1 GCA_902772895.1 uncultured Ruminococcus sp. | reverse complement strand
CTGTGCCAGGCGATGCAGGAATACAGCAGTCTCTTCCCGTTCCGCTCCTGTCATCACGACAGGAACAGCCCCCAGCAGAAATAGCTCATCGGCAAGTTCTTTGACTCTCAGACGGTTTTCATGACGGGAAATATCAATCGGAAGCAGCCGTTCTCCAAGCATATCGCCTACTCTGTGCAGCACTGTCCGTCTGCCGCTGCCCGCTTCACCGATCATCTGCAGCAGAAACGGTAAATTCCTGTCAGCCTGCCGTAAGAAAGACATCAACTCCTGCTGCGCCTGTTCAGAGGACCGGAAAGAAAGATAGATCTTTGATTCCGTCTGTGTAAAATCAAACGCTTCCTCCTGTACGGCGCCTGTGAAGGCAAATGCCGCGATATAATCTCTGACTGACAGGGCGCTGTTTCTGTCACTGCACACGCCATTCAGCAATCTGTCAAGAGGCGCGTCCGGCATCAGATTCCGATAAAACGGGATAATATCTTCCCATCCGAAAAAAAGTTCACTGACAATGCCGGCAGTCAGACACCCCTCCGCTTTGCCGCAGAGGACGGAAACCACACCGGCTGCTTTCTTGCCGGAGGCAATCAGCAGTGAGAGCGTCACGGCACACCGATCAAAACTGTCACAGTCAAATACCTGAAAAATCCGGTCAAGAGGTGTATCTCCCGATTGTCCGATCAGTTCTCTGAACGATTCTGCCAGTACGGAATCAAACCCCTTATGCTGATACTCCGTCAGGTATTCGTTCAGGGCAGTAAAGATTGTCTGATATCGCTGCAGCAATTGTGTCACACCTTTCATAGCTTCCTTTTATCATGTTTCCTTTTCCGAGAAGCAGGATAAAAACGAATTCCTCAACCACTTACTGGGTCTGGTACCGAATTCGGCATCCAGTCTGGCGGCATAGTCTTCATAATAACGTCTGGCTTTCTCAGGCTGACCGAGAGCTACAAAACAAAACAGCAGATCATGCAGCAGCTGCTCGGAATAGGGTTCCAGACGGAACGCATTTTTCAGAAATTCCAGTTCCCGTGAGGACTGTCCGGCAGTACGATAATACTCCGCTAACTGTTGACAGACCATCCCGTAACACCGGTCATAGTATTCCCGTCTTTCATTTGCCCAGGGAATATCGATCGCTCCCAGATACGTTCCCCAATAAACGGCAGCGGTTTGCTGCAGGGACAGCACCTTTTCACGATCATTCTTTTCGGATGCCTGACAGATCAGGACAATATCACTGTCTGCATCATGAATCATCGTTCGTTCCAGTCGGTAGCTTTTATTCTGATATCCGATCACGTTTTCCAGTCCATAGGGAGACAGTTCCCGGCGCAGATGATAGATCATATTATGCAGCATTGCTACGGCATTAGCGGGCATCTCCTCCGGCCAGAAAGCATGCAATAATTCCTCTCTGCCCACAGACCGGCTTGGATGTTCCATCAGATAAGCGATCAGTTCTGCGCTGCGTTTGGTTTTACACTGTATTTCCGTCTGCTGTTCCCCTGCCAGTAACTTCAGACCGCCAAATCGTCTGACAATTAACTGCGGCAGCGTCTGTTCCGACAGGTTATCTGTCAGATGATGCAGCAGATCGGATTCCTTCTGGTATAAAAACGGCAGCGGCAGATCATGTTCTTTCAGATAGACCAGTGCGGTGGTGACATTGGTACGGTATAATTCCGGTTTCATCTCATATCGGAGCAGTCCTTTATACAGCCGTCGGTACACACTGTAAGGATTTTCCTTGCCGAACATACTGTCCGCTAAATTATACGCCCGTTCCATGTTGTCATAATCGCCGCTATAATAATAGTACTGTGCCAGAGCACCCAGTGCTTCCGGTTCCGTCACCCGTCCTCTGGCATTGATGATTCTCCCACAATAACCGATCAGTTCCAGTTCACAGTTTTCCAAAAGAGTCGCTCCGTATAACTTTAACAGTCGTTCCGCTCCCTGAATATTGCCGCTTTCCTCAAAAAGACGGACGGCCTGCGCAAATTGTTGATGACGGATATAATAATCCGAAGCCGCCTCCGTTAACTGTTGTTTCGCTGCGGAAGAAAGCAGCGCTGAAATAATACGTCTCATGGCTTCCGGATAAACCGGCACCGCTCCATCCGGCACAATGCCTCGTCGGATCAGCTCTGACAAACACATCCCGCCTTCCGGCAGTCCCAGTACTTCTGTGGTAAAAGTTTCGTTTTCCGGCGGTAAAAAAGCCGTTTTCATCAGATATGCCCGACAGTCCTCACTTAAATCTTTCAGCATATTCTCCGTCAGGTATGGCGACAGATATGTATGACACAGCGACTTTTCCCAATCCGTTCCCTGTTGCCGCAGCAGTTCCGCTGCCGCAACTGCCCATCCGCCGCTGAACTGTTCCAGGGCATGAAGGGAGAGTTCACTCGTTTCCTGACGGAATGTGTCTGCCAGTTTCCGGAGTTCCGTCTCTGTCAATCGCAGTTCTTCTATTCCGAAAAGCTGTACACTGCCTTCCATGACAAAGGGCAGCCAATAGAACGGAATTGTCCGGGAAGCGGCAACCATCCTGAAATTGCCCTGCCGTGCCGCCTCTGTCAGTATCGTCAGCCATTCCGCCGCTCCGTCATCGGTGATCATGTCCGCATTGTCGATCAATAACAGGGCGTTCTTCCGTTCCGTCAGGAAATCGATCAGCCGGAATACCGGTTTTTCCGTCATCTCCGCTTCACTATCCGGAATGATTCCCTTCAGCAGCTCCGAAAACATCTCTTCGGAATTATCTCCCCGGTTCAGCGACAGATAGATCGCCCCGTCATTTTCTGTCCAGAGCTGATAAAGATAGGCGCTTTTTCCATAGCCCGGACAGCAACAGAACAAATTGAGTGCTGACAGTGGTTTTCGTCCTTCCCGTCTGACAAAATGCGGCGGTTGTTTCGGATGATATTTCTGAAGATAATATTGCTGTTCCGATCCCATGCGTACATTCCTTCCTTTTCTCGTATGAAACGTTTACCGACTGACTTTAAGCGTTCGTACTCCCGATCAATCACCGGTAAGCGCGGCGGCTACGTCATCAATCGTAGCATCCCGATCAAGAAGCAGCGCGTCCAGAAATCTTTTTTTGTCTTTGGGAGAGCTATTCATGATGTAACCGGCTCGTTTATAATTGACTTTCGGAAAAGCTTCCTCTAACAAGCTTCCGCCCAATGCTTCATCTGTGATTTCCACATTGTCAACTCCCAGTCTGGCAAGGGCAATTCTGTCTTTTTCATTGTCCGTCAGATTTTGCAGTTCAGATAACACAGTCTGTGATGATGACGACGTTGTGGTGGTAGTTGTTGTGGTAGTAGTGGTAGTAGTGGTAGTAGTAGCGGGCGAAGAATCATTACCAAATGCAAGCCAACGTTTTTCGGAATTGTAGTAGTCCTGATAATGTCCCTCTTGTACTTGTTTTGGTGTGACCGTGGTCGTGGTTGGGAGATCTTGATAGGAAGGAATCATCCGAAATTCTTCTTCCGATCCCAGTGCATTCGGATGACTGAACAACTCCCTGGCATCACGTTTTATCTTTTCCCTCTGATTCTGAACATAATCATTGACAGTCTTGTTTTTCTTGGCTTGCAATTTTTCGGCTTTCATCTCATTATGTGCCATTCCGCCTACCTTGATGCCGGCAGAAATCGGTGATATGATTCCGCCAATCGCCGAGGCAATGGCTCCGGTAGCTCCTCCTGCCATCTTTGCCATTGATGTGAGAAGAGACACTCCTCCCAATACTGTGTTCGCTACGCTTCCTTTGAGTGAGCTCTTTTTCTCTTCATTGAACTCCATCGCCTGCTGCATAGCAAACTTTTTGGCTTTTAAAGCGTTTCTCGCTTCACGCCGGTCCTGCCCCTGCAGAACCGGATCAATAGGTCCTGCCTTATCCGCTTCCCGCTTCATTTTCTTTGCCTCATCAATGGTTTTCTGGCGCATCTGATTATCTTCCACTTTATTCGCCAACCCGGCGAAAGTGCCAAGCAATGACAACCCCGATCCAAATATCGAAATAAAATTCTTCAGGCCCAACTGGGTATTGTCTTTCATATTACCTAACATTCCAAAAAGCGTACCGGTTGCTCCCACCAGATTTGTGACAATTCCAAGTTGGTTAATTGCTTTATTGCCACGAAGGGTGCTTCTCACCCGACGATTCTTTGTTTTTTTGATTTTCTTGTTGGCAGAATAAATATTCAGGGCATTGCTGGTAATATTCAGTCCCTGTCCCACAAGTCCCACAATATTATGTCCGGTCTTGGTATCTTTCATTCGCTGCGTTTCTGCTTCAGAAGGATCTCCGTATTGTTCTTTCAGGCTTATCGTTGCATCACCGATTCCTTTCAGGCTCGTCAGTGCCGAAATTACCTGACTTACTTTTGAAAGCTTGTCTGCGGTTGCCGTTGAAAGACCTCCTTCCGATTCCGGGGCCGGCTTCTTCACCGGAGCGTCATCGCTTTTTGAGGAAAGAAGCATGGAATCGTCAGGCTCTGATTTCTTCTTTGCTTTCTGAGGGGAAGGAGTTGTTGAGGTAGTGGTTGTGGTTGTAGTGGTTGTGGTTGTTGTTGTTGTGGATCCATCATCTGACAGCTCAGAATCTTCTGATTGACTTCTGGCCAGTTCGTTCAGTTCGTCGTCAGCTTTCTGCTTTTGTTCTTCTTTCGATTGCTTGTGTCGCAGATAGGCATCTACTAATGCGTTTTTCAAAAGAATCTTTCGACGATCCGGCGATATACGGGGACCACTTTTCCCGGAAGATTTCCTCTGCCCTTTTCCAACACCTTGTCCGCTGTCCGCAACGGAATCGTTTTTTGGTGCGGTTGTCGGATTGCCTTGTCCGCCGCCATGATCGGAGACATCTTTTGATGCGGTTGCCGAATCGCCTTGTCCGCCGCCATGATCGGAATCGTCTTTTGATGCGTTTGTCGAATCGTCTTGTCCGCCGCCATGATCGGAAACATCTTTTGATGCGTTTGTCGAATCGTCTTGTCCGCCAGCCGCTGCTTTTCCTGAACCGGATGAATCCGACGAATCAGTCATAGAAGCTGTATCATTACTGGAATCACTATCGCCCCTGGGAATCTCAACAAAGCCATCCATCATATCTTCAATGGACTCCTCATCGTCCTTGGCAATCTCAGCAGGAGCATCTTCACTGTGTTTATTCTCTGCCATTTTCAAAACACCACCATTCTCGTGACATTCACATTTCCTTACTTTTTCTTCATTGTATCGGTAACTGCTTTCTTGAAAAACAGCACTAATCACCGGTCAGCGCTTCTGCCACATCATCGATCGTGGCAGAAGGCTCCAGATAGAGTGCATTCAGAAATTTTGCTTTTTCCGCATCAGGACTCTCCATAATATACTTTGCACGTTTATAGTTGATTTTTTTAAAGGCTTCATCCAGAGTTTTGGTTGGGATTACTTCATCGGTAATTTCCACATCATCAACCCCAAGACGTGCCAAAGCGACCCGATCCTTTTCATTATTTGTCAGAGTTTGCAGCGGCGATTTTTGCTGTGAGGATGAACTGCCGTTATTCTGTGGATTTGCTGCGCCATTCTGTGCTGAAGCATTCGCCCTCTTTTTCTGAATGTAATAATCCTCAGCCGATTGAGCCGCACCGTTTTGTGGATCAAAAATCTTTTCGGCATCTTTTGTAACTTTTTCCCGATGCTTCTGCATATAATCATATACAAAATCATATTTTTTCTGATTGACTTTATGTTCTTTTTTCTTATCGGCAGCCAGACTGCCAAGGGTATTGAGAGAACCAAGGAAAGATAAAATACCGCCAACCCCAGAAGCAATTGCCTCCGCACCAGGGATGAACTTCGCAATAGATGTTGCTAAAGACAAAAGGTTAATACCAAACGACATCCCGTTAAAGAACTTCGACGAAGCCCCATTCTTCTTTATCTCATTATACTCTTTCGCTTGCTGCATGGAATACTTTCTGGCCTTTAGTGCATTTCTCTTTTTTCGCAGAGACTGGTCTCTTCTGTTTCTGGTGATTTCTTGCCGAAGATTATCTTCATCCTGATCAGTAATGCGTGTTCCGTCCGGCTTGATCATAAATTTATCTGCCGACTGAATCGTTTTATCACGCATTCTGTCCTCATCCCATTGATTCATCATCGTTCCGGTTGAGCCGATAGCAGACAATCCGGAACCAATCAGGTCAAATGCCCCACCTATGATTCCCTGAAAATCAGAATTCATATTGGTTTTCGTCGCGCCTATGTTAAAAGCTGCGCCGCCCATTCCCACAAGGTTGTTAGCTATCCCCAAAGCGCCTAATGCTTTATTGAATTTCTGAGTTCTCTTGACCCGACGATTTTTTGTACTTTGTATTTTTTTATGGGCCGAATAAATATTCATTCCATTGGAAACCATATCCCCCGCCTGTAACAGAAGATCCACAGAGCTATGACCGATCTGGGCACCATTCATCTTATTTTGCTCTTCATCAGATACCTTACCTATCTGTTTAAACCCCATTGTTGCATCTCCCACTGATTTAAGAGCCCCGATGCCTGCAGATACACCCTGGATGATAGGTGGAAGCGTTTCTGATATCGAAGAAGATTCTCCTGCATCCGCAGCACCGGAACCCGCTCCAGCTCCCGCCATTGCATTGGCACCTGCCCCTGCGCCAGCCGCAGCAACGGGTTGATTATTTCCCGCACCGGGTGCAGCCTGCGCACCGGGCGGCGCTCCTGCTGCCGGATTGAGCAGTTCCTGATCCAGCGTCTGTTTCGCTGATCGATAAGCGTCCACCAATCCTTCTTTCAGGAGATCTTTTCGTTTTTTGGGGGGTTGAGAGTTGCTCTGCGCTGCAGGGGCTGACGCTGCTGGCTGACCTGGCGCAGCTTGCTGGACTGGCGCTGCTGGCTGACCTGGCGCAGCTGGCTGACCTGACGCTGCTGGCTGACCTGGCGCAGCTGACTGGACTGGCGCAGCTGGCTGACCTGACGCTGCTGGCTGACCTGACGCTGCTGGCTGACCTGGCACAGCTGACTGGACTGGCGCTGCTTGCAGGACTGGCGCTGCTGACTGGACTGGCGCAGCTTGCTGGACTGGCGCAGCTGGCTGGACTGGCACAACTGGCTGATCTGACGGGACTGCCGCAGAATTAATGGGTTCCTTTAAGTCGCCATTATTATCATCAGCCACAAGATCGCTGGCACCCTGATCACTGGGAACAATAACGAAATCATCTAAATCGTGATCTACCTGACCGGGAGCATTCGGAAAACCACACATATATCTAAGCACCACCATTCCATTATCAAATCATTACAATCATTGACTAATCCCCACGAAGTACAGCCTCGATCTCTTCAACACTGGCACCATTATCTAATCTCAGTGCTTTCAGACAGCGCTCCTTCTCTGTCTTGTCAAGTCTCATGATATTCTGCGCCCGTTTATGGTTTAGTTTCTCAAACGCCTGAGCCTTCATCCCACTATTGGGTTCCTGATCAGCAAGCATAACATGCTCCACTCCGAGTCGGGCAATGGCAATCCGTTTGGCTTCATTCTCTTCCAATTCCCCAAAATTCGGATCATCGATCTTACTTCTTGCTTCTTCCTTGATTTTCTCTGCCTTACCCGTCAGATAACGATCCAGAATCTGATCCTTCTTTTCCCGCATTTTTTCCTGTGCAGTAGAGTCTTCCCGCTTTTCAAAATGCTTGGCTATGGTACCAAGCGCTGATAAGCCGCCGCCCACCGCTTTGAGAATCAATCCGGCTTGTGAACCGCCAATGCTCGGGAATAACTGGGCGATCGACGCCAGCGCTCCCAATGAACCGGTCAACGCACTGAACCAGCCCTTACGAGTATGTTTTGCTTTTTCCTCATTCAGCTCCGCCGCCTGCTGCATCGCATATTTTTCCGCCTTAATCAGATTACGTTCTTTTCGTTTTTGCTCTTTGTCAGCAGCGTTGGTATTGGGATCCGCCAAAGCCCTTTTGACTTCCTGTTCATTCTCATCCGACAGGCTGGGATCTCCCGCCAGAGATCTTGCGTCAGTCGAAATCTCATTGCGCATCTTTTTATCCTGAATCTTGCCCAGCATTCCGCCGATGGAACCGGCAGCACTGAAAACGGACGCCGCCGCTCCAATCCAGCCTGCGGCTGTTTTATTGGCTTGTGTGGCAGAAGGGTGCGCCGGATCCACTCCCCATTGACCGAAACCGGTGGCAACACCTTTGCCGGCATTGGCGAAAAAGCCCATGGCATTGGAAAACATTCCATAGTGCAGACTTTTTCTGATCCGTTGATTATTGGTACGTTTCGCCTTGGCATTATTCGAGAAGAAATTGATTCCGTTGGACACCATACCTAATCCTGCGCTTGCGATGTTGGTAATATTGGAAGCTGACCGCAAGCCACTGAACTTTTCATGAATCAGTTCTCTGTCACTGAGATTCTCACCGTTATCTCTGAGTTTCTTTTCACCGCTCTTGGATGCTTCCTCCGATGCCAG
>CACYCN010000279.1 GCA_902772895.1 uncultured Ruminococcus sp. | reverse complement strand
TACTCCACGGAAAAACCGGCATTTTCTGCCGCAACCTCCCGCTTCAACGCATATCTGTCGCAGTCACGCTTCATTATAATACCACAGGTACCCCTGTTTTGCAAGTCTTTTTAAAAATTTTCTTTGTAATTTATGGAGAATTATTTGTCATATTTTTGTGTAATGTGCTATTAGTTTTCCACGTTTTATACAGTTCGATTTTTTAATTTTCGTCTTAATGTTGATGAATTCTTCGTCAGTTTATACAAAGGCAAGGCGGCAACAGCCATAACTGTTGCCGCTGAGATCTCCGTTTTACTTCCAAAGAATTATAACAATCATAACGATAGAAAACAACCGCCTTTGACAACGAGAGAATGATCCGTTTTCCCTCGGAACTTACCGTTCAACGGGTTGCTCTCCCGAGACTTTTTCGTACCGCATGAGATGGCATTTGTCAAATCAGTCTGGCGCCAATGGACACCGCTCCGTCTTTGACGCCTTCACAACTCAGTTGAATCTCACATTGTTCGGTATGACCGTCTTCATAGGTAATCACCGCATCAATCGTCACATTGCTCAGAAGAGCATCATAAATAACGGCGGCGTTTTTATCAGATTCTTCCATCCCGATATACGGCTGTTCTCCGGTATCATCCAATGTACTGCGCACCCTGTCGCCATACGTCCGCAGAGCGCTTCTGACCGTTTCACTCAGTGTTTCATCTTCGGAAGTGATCCCTACACTGATCTGAACCGGAGGATTTTTCTCATAATCCTCCACGTCTTCCGCTGTATCCAGTTCCGCCAGAATATCCGGCTGTTCATCATAAGAAACCGTGAAGGCGGAATAGAGACTGCCTCCCGTTACTGTCTGTCCATTCTGCATATCGTGGAAGGTAAGACCGTCGCCTATGGGAACGGCGCTGAGGTCACCGATATCCTTGTCAAGCTGATAGGAATATTCGGCGCACCGCACCGTACCCTCCTCCATCAGCTTTTGCTTTGCGGGAAGAATAAAGATTCCATGATGAACCCGATAATTGATTGCTCTGATATTTTCGCCCTTACAGCGGATATCAAACTTGATTTCCTCCGTCATGCTGACATAGTCCTGGTTAAATCCCATGGTACCGCCATAAGTAGCCGCTGACAAGATATTGACTGCATGATCTTTTTCCAGTTCCGCTGCATTTGCGGTCAGAACAAAGGATGGGACAATCCGATTCTGATGACTGAACACTGCTGTCAATGTAATACATACTGCCAGACATGCTGCCGCTGCGGCTGTCAATCCGATACGTCTGATCATTCTATGTTTCTCTTTCATTGTAATCTCCTTTCTGTTTCCGTCTGCTTTCAGTGCCGCTTGCACTGCTCTGTCAACGGCACTGTCCGGTGCATGAAGCCGATCCATGGCTTCAAAATAGTCTTTTTCACGCATGATCCGTTCCCTCCTCGGTCAGAAGTAGTTTCAATCGGTGTCTTGCCCGTCTGAGCTGGGAGCTGATGGTATTGACGCTTTTCCCAAGAATACGGGCAATTTCCGGAATGGAACAGTTTTCGTAATAATACAGATACAGCACATTGCGGTAGTTTTCCGATAATTGCTGCAGTTCCTCATAGATTTCCTGTTTTTCCTCTACAGGCACGTCAAGATGATCTTCAAGCGGTTCCGTTTTCATCCGTTTATGATGCCGGTACCAGTCATGGCATCGGTTAACAGTCACCCGAATCAGCCACCGTTTGAGGTAGGCTTCATCCTCCAGCGGTGCATTTTTCGTAACCAGTGCCACGCTGACTTCCTGCAGGATATCCTCCGCATCTGCATGGTTTCCTGTATTCTGATAAGCGATCCGATAGATCATATCGGCATATTGACGGATAATCGCTTCGATCCGTCCGGACCGTTCCTGTAATGATGTTTCTGTTTCGCCGGCGAATTCATGTTTCAAGTAAAAACCTCCTTTCACTGATATAACGTTTTGAATCCTCTGTTTCGTGCTCCCGACAGCCGTTTTTTCATCAGCCTGATTCATTTGCTATTTTTCTCATAAATCGACTGATACAGAGAAAGTCCGTCGGATTGACAAGCCATCGGCTATCTTATATAATGTAAGTGTCATAATTTGTCCGGAAAGAAAAAACAATCCTATCCGAAAGGCGGTATCATATGTTCAAAAAAACACTCACCCTGCTTCTGACACTGATATTAGCGGCATCCTGTCTCGCAGCGTGCAGCTCACCGAATCAAATATCCGAAGACTCATCTGTCGGCGCTGTTTCCGGGCATATCGCACCGGAATCCTCCCAGGAATCCTCCGCTCCGGAAAGCACGGCAGAAGCCACTTCCGAAGAACCGGAAGATTCATGGGCAGAAGTAGCTGCCGATCCGCAGCAATCTTCCGCCGTCAGCAAAACCTCCGAGGATTCCTCCCGGCAAAGCAGCAGTTCCTCCTCAAAATCAGAAAGTTCCGCTTCTTCCCGGCAGGAACGTTCCGGTAGTTCTTCCTCTTCCGGCGCAGAATCTTCCCCGTCGTCGCAAACTTCTCAGCCTTCACGGTCATCCCAGCCGGCTCAGAGTTCCCGGCCTTCACAGTCATCCCAGCCTTCTCAGACTTCTCAGAGTTCGCAGCCGTCCCGTTCCTCACAGCCCTCACAGGTGTCACAGGTATCGGAATCCACCAGCCAGCCTTCGGAAAGCTCTCAGCCGGACACTCCTACAGAAAATCCGGAAATTGGCGGGGCCTATCTTTATCAGCAGCTTTTCAATTTACAGAATACCGTTACCCTGCGCATTTCCATGAGCAAAAGCGAAATGGATAAAATGCAGCAGGACTATAAGAAGTACCATCGCATCGGTTCAAAGTCACCGATCTTCCGGAAAGCCGATCTGATACTGACGGTTGCCGGGCAGACCTATGAAATCAAGGAAGTCGGTATCCGGCCAAAGGGGAATATGTCACTGGAAGCCGTCTATGATGACAGCGGACGACTGAATCTTTCCCATTATAAACTGAGTTTCAATGAGACGTTTGACGACACCGATCATTACGGCAGTGACGCAAAAGTCTGGAGCAGTAAAGAGTTGCGCAAGAATCGCAAGAACCGCCGTGTTGCCACCCTGAAAGAACTGGATATCAAATGGAACAGCTGTTATGACGAGACCTATCTCCGGGAAATCTACGCTTCTGAAATCGCCAGAGAAAACGGTATTCTGGTACAGCAGATCGGTCTGTCCCAGCTGACCTTCAACGAGAAAAATTACGGTATCATGAAAATATACGAACCGGTAGACGAGATCTTTCTGGAAAAGAATCTGCCGTCTTCCGCATTAGGCGGCGACTTATATAAAGTAGGCTGGACGTATAGTCCCGCCACCTATGTCAATAATCAGGTCACCTATGGTGTGGAAGATAAAGAAACCGGTAAAAAATATAACTATAACCTGAAAACCAATAAAAAGACCTCCGATCATTCATCACTGAAAAACCTGCTCCGGGTAATGGCGTCCTCTCCCTCCGAATCACAGTATAATACTGTCATCGACGGCGATTATTTCGCCAGATTCTTAGCCGTCAGTTACTTCCTTGGTGATCCGGATGATATGCGGAACAATTACAATAATCACTATGTCTATTTCCGTAAGGATAACGGCAAAGCTGTTTTCATTATTTATGATAACGACCGTACATTAGGCATTACTTACGGCTATAATCCTGACGGTACCGGCATGACTTCCCAGTCACCGTATTCCAACAGAGCGGCAGGTAAGGGGGATAACCAACAGAATCCCCTGATCCGATACGGCATTCTCAACAATAACGGGTATCTCCGTTCACAGTATGACAATGCGCTGGCACAGGTCGCTTCTTCCTCACTGTGGGATATCAATACCTTCAATGCCAGATATGATCTTGTCAAAGGGCACTATCAGTATGCCGTAACACCGGAGGTCAGTTTTGCCAATGTCAAAAAGACTTTCCGTTTCAGTCTGGACGGTGTCTATAGTTCAGGCGACAATAACAATATGTCCTTTACGGACTATGTCACACGCATCATGAAGACTTATCGTTCTTCCTGAGAAACAAAAAAAGGTTGGATCATGGTATCCAACCTTTTCTTTTTGTCGCAATCCGTCTTTTTCAAAGCGTTTTTTCAAACCGCAAGTTTCTTTCATGTATCACTTTCATCATCCGGTCGTATTCCCTGACAGCATTCAATGGGACTTTACCTTTTTACGGCGCATCCGCATATTATGGAGCAGTAACATCACCCAACCGATCAGGAAAGTAGCCCCTGTCATAATGATAATGGATAAATACCATTGTCCCCCACGGTTAAACTGGTAAAAATCCCACCAACCACCGTTTGCTTCTCCGATGATCACAACCTTTATCAGATATACAATGCCATAGATCACGGTGGGAATCAGCGCTAAAAACACCGAACGAAACCGGAGTTTCTGATAAGGTTCCCAAAAGCAGAACGAAATCATACACAAAAGCGGTGCGCAGACATGAACATGAGCTTTATCTCCGGCAATTTCGTAGAGACCATAAATCGGCATCAGGAAAAACATAACCGTAAAAAATGTCAGCGCTACGGAAACCGTACCGACATATTTCAGCAGAATGACCCATTTCGGTATCGTTTGAGCCTTTCCTGACAGCACCATGATCTGACAGACAGACAGAATCAG
>CACYCN010000278.1 GCA_902772895.1 uncultured Ruminococcus sp. | reverse complement strand
GCATCTGCTGTGCTTCGCCGATAACCATGACGTTACCCGTATCGCCAGCATTCTGTCAAATCCGGCTCATCTGCCGCTGGTTTATACCATGCTGTTCGGTATGCCCGGTATCCCCTGTGTTTACTACGGCAGTGAATGGGGCGCCAAAGCCGATAAAAAAGACGGTGATCCCGCTCTCCGTCCGTGCTTCGAGGCTCCTCAGTCAAATGAACTCACCGAACATATCCGCCGTCTTGCCAAGGCTCACAGAGAATGTAAAGCGCTCTGCTACGGTGATCTCAAAATTCCGGTTCTCACCAATAAACAGTGCATCATTCAGCGTGACTTTGACGGTGAACGTGTCTTTGTGGCTATCAATGCCGATGACCAGCCCTTTACCGCTCATTTCGATGCCGGCTATGGTCTGGCGGATGACCTTGTGACCGGCGGCGTTCATGACTTCGGCGGCGGCAGCTATCTCGCTCCTCTCAGCAGTCATATCTGGCGCTGTAAGTAATTTTCCCTGCCGGATCGGCAGACGGCCGGTTCTTTGGACAATCATCTGACTGACCGCCGTTCTGCCCTTCCGCTGTATTTTTATCAGATTACGGGAACTGCCCCCTCAGGAAAGGATAGTTTATTTTGAGACGTCATTTCATTTCCAAACAAAAACGTTCCGGTGCTGCCGCTTCTCTGCTAGCAGCCGTCATTCTTGCCGGAACCTTTTCCCTTACCGCCTGTCAGAAAGCCGAATCCACTGCTACAGAGTCTTCTCTCAATACCTCTTATGCCGTTTCTTCACAGGCGTCGGATCTTTCCGAAACGGAATCTTCCCTTTCCGCTGAAAGCTCCTCCGAATCTTCTCAGGAATCTTCCGGACAAGAGTCCTCCAGACAGGAATCTTCCAAACAGGAATCCTCGAAACAAGAGTCTTCCAAACAGGAATCCTCCAAACAGGAATCTTCCAAACAGGAATCTTCTCAACAGGAATCCTCCCAACCGGCATCTCAGCCTGTTGCGCCTCCTGTACCGGAACCGAGTGTGGAACCGGTAGATATCTACTTCGGTGAAAATGTCACCGTTGCCACTGTCAATGTACAGGGTATGACAATGGAACAGGCCACTGCCGCTGTTCAGTATCAGATAGAACAGCTCCGGGAACCCGTTTCCATTTCCGTTACCTGTGATAACCAGACGATTACCCTCACCGAAAATGACTTCCATTATTCCAGTGATATCAATGAAGTGCTGCTGGAAGCCTATCACTATAGCCGTCATGAAACCAATACCATTACCTTCCCTGTCACCCGTAATCGGGGCGTTACCAATTTCTCCGTTACCAGCGAACTGGATACGGAAAATATCGGGGATGCACTGAAAAAAGTTACCGATGTCTTTGATACTCCTGCCGTGAATGCGCATGTCGCCTCCTTTGACCCTAACGCAACCGAAAAATTTACCTATGCAGACGGTCATAACGGTTACGAGATCGACCGCAATGAACTGAAAAAAAATGTTCTCTCTATTCTGAATCAGCGGATCCGGATCGGTTCTTTCTCACTGGAATGTAAGAAAACTACCTTCTCCGTTACCATCGATGAAGTGAAAGCCAATACCAAACTGATCGCTTCTCACTATACCACCGCTGCCAATGTCTATAACTCCAATTATAATATGGAACTGGCACTCAGAGCGGCCAGCGGTACCATTCTGCAGCCCGGTGAAACTTTCTCTTTCAACAATATGACAGGTAATACCACCAACGGAAATACACACTATTATCCGAACGGTACCGTCGGCGCTTATCTGCCCTCTACCGCTATCGGCGGCGGCGGATATATCACCGCTTACGGCGGCGGTATCTGTCAGGCTTCCACGACCCTGTATATCTGCGCCATGAAAGCCGGTATGACTGCTGTGGAACGCTATGCCCATGCCTATCCGTCCTCCTATTGCTCCAAAGGTCTGGATGCAACCATTAACTACGGTTCTCTCGATATGAAATTCCGCAATGACCTGAAAATGCCCGTTTATATCGCTACCTATGTCTATGACTATAACAAGGACGGTCTGGATGAACTGCTGGTGGAAATGTACGGCCCTGTTTCGGCGGAATATGACGAAATTGTACCGGTCGGCTGGGTCGATTCTGCCAGCTATTACGGATTCAGCGCAAAAGCCGCACAGGTCTATTTCAAGAACGGAAAAGAAATCAGACGTGTCT
>CACYCN010000277.1 GCA_902772895.1 uncultured Ruminococcus sp. | reverse complement strand
TTTTGATGGTTATGAGGAATATAAAGGCGAGATTGTTTCCCGTCTGCAGGGGTCTTTGATCGTACATGAAACAGGTGAAAGTACCGCTTATGGCTTATTTGCCGCTCAGGACAGAGGTCGTCTGTTTATCGGTCCCGGTGTAGAAGTTTATGAAGGTATGGTTATCGGTGCCAATCCCAAGAACGAAGATATGGTTGTCAATGTCTGCAAGAAGAAACATATGACCAATACTCGTGCATCCGGTTCGGATGACGCACTGAAACTCACACCTCCTACGATCCTCAGTCTCGAACAGTCATTGGAATTCATTGCCGATGATGAACTCGTGGAAGTAACGCCGACTTCTATCCGGATGCGTAAAATGATTCTTGATAAAGAGCAGCGTCTTAAAGCACAGAGCAGAGGCAACTGAGTATGGATCTGGTAATTCTTGATCTGGAATGGAACAGCGGTTACTGTAAGAAGAAACAGGGATTTATCAATGAAATCATTGAATTCGGTGCGGTAAAACTCAATGAGCAGATGGAAATCATCGGACAATTCTCGGTTTTTGTTCGTCCGGATATCACCAAACGCCTGAATCGGATGGTAAAGGAACTGACACAGCTTTCCAATGACGATCTCAAAAACGGAGCTTCTTTTCCGTATGCGGTCAGCAAATTCAGCAAGTTTGCCAAGGATTGTGTGATTCTGACATGGAGTACCAGCGATCTGGATTCCCTGGAAGTTAACTGTGACTACTATAACGGTACACAGACCATTCCGTTTCTGAAGTATTATGCGGATCTGCAGGCATATTGTCAGGATAGAATGGGGCTTTCCGGACATAATCAGATTGCCCTGCAGGCAGCTGCGGAACAGCTTGGCATTGATACCGATGATATTCCGCTTCATCGTGCGGTGGGAGACAGTATTCTTTCTGCCCGATGCCTGAAGAAGCTCTATGAGAAGGAAGCGTTTTCCCGGTACATTCAGACGGTAGATGACGAATTCTACCGTAAACTGAATTTCCACAGCGTTTATCTGACCAATCCGGATAACCCTTTGATTGATCCTAAAGAAATGCTTTTTGACTGTGAACAGTGCAATTGTCAGCTCCGGCCGCTGGAAGAATGGAAAAGTAAAGGGAAAAATATGATTTCACGGATGGAATGTCCGGTCTGTGGCGGGTTATTTCTGGCAAAACTGCGCTGTAAGCTTCTCTATGAAGGTGTTGTTGCCACCAGACAATTACTTCCGCTGCCCTCAGAGGAGGAAAACTCTTCACAGGATCCGGTATCTGAACAGGAATCCGATCCTGTTACACAATCATAAAAACGACGGGAACCAATTTCCTGTATCCGGTTTCTCAATTCATCGCCAGCCTTAATAAGGCTGGCGAAACTGTTCTGTCCAATAGTATGTGACGGGAAACCGGAAATCAATCAGGAGACGGTTCTGTCGGAAATGAAAGGAGCCATGTCATGAAAATCACGGCGCTGACCGAAAATACATCTCAATGCGGGTTTCCGACAGAACATGGTCTGAGTCTGTATCTGGAAACCGGAACGCATCAGATTCTTTTTGACGCCGGACAAAGTTCACTCTTTGCCGAAAACGCACGATGTCTTGGAATTGATCTTCGTGAAGTGGACCTGGCGGTACTGTCACATGGCCATTACGATCACGGAGGCGGTATGACTACGTTTTTATCGCTGAACCATCAAGCGCCGCTTTATCTCAGCAGTGAAGCGTTCGGACAGTATTATAACGGGACGGAAAAATATATCGGGCTTTCGGAGGAACTCCGGAGGAGTGATCGGCTTATCTTTGTAAGTGAACCTACAATGATCTCACCACAGATGACTTTATATCCGTCACAGGGCAGACAAAAACGGATAGAATTCGGTTCCTTCGGACTGAATATGCTTCGGGACGGTCAGATGCAGCCTGACGATTTCCGGCATGAACAGTATCTGTTGATAGAGGAAGCCGGAAAGCGTATCCTGATCAGCGGCTGTTCCCATCAGGGGATCCTGAATATTGTTGAATGGTTCCGACCGGATGTGTTAATCGGCGGATTTCATTTTTCCAAGTTGCCGACGGATAAAACGCTCCGATCCTTTGCGAAAGAGCTGGATGCTTATGATACCGAATACTATACCTGTCATTGTACCGGAACGGCACAATATGAATGGATGAAACAGTCCATGCAGCATCTGCACTATCTTTCAACCGGTCAGTCAATTGAGCTATGACTGTAAGACAATCAATAGAAAATATCTGATCTGTAGCATCATCGCAGTAAATTCCTGCGGTGATTTTGCTTTTTGGGGGTTTGGAAACCGGCAGTGATATCAGTAATTTGCTACTATAGAAAATACAGGTGATTTCATTGGAAGGGCAGGAGAGGATTGGACGGCAGAGGGTGGCAGATATCGTTAATGATAACACGATAGTGTTATTTTCACAATCATGAAAAGGTGACGGACCGGATTGAATAGAATCAGATGGGTTGATATAATTGAGAATTCGTAATAATGCTCTTAAAAAATATATAAAAAAGAGTTTGTGAAAAAAAGTTTTTTGTACTTTTTTGCTTTCAATGACTTGATTTTTTTGGATAGAAGTGTATAATGATATTAGGGTATATATGAGATACTGCCTTTTTCTGTATGGCTGCTTATGTTGGTTGTTAGAATTCGTTATTAGAAAAATAGCAGAATAATATCAATTTCACGATTCTCCGTAATCGAAAGAAAGGAAGTCCTGCTGATGAACAGGCCGATAAAAAAAATAATTGCGGTAATGCTCACGGCAGTGCTGTTTGTCAGCATGAGCATTACAGCATATGCAGATGAATTGAGAGCCGGTACTGTCGCTGGCATGCCTGAGAAATTGGTTGTTTTGGATGACAGAGGACGTTCTGTCAGTGAAAACGGCGAATACTATTTTGAAGTTCTGGATATGAAAGAGTCGGAACTGTATACCAAAAATATTCAGATCTTGAATCTCCGTGAAGATGCTTCCTATCGGATTTATCTGAATGCACAGTCGGTTTCCAGTACCGGTGAGATCAAACTGGATGAAGAGTGTGAATGTAAGATTTTTATGAGTGATAATCTGATCTACAGCGGAAAGGTTACCGGTGAAGGCAATCCGGATATCCGAGTTGACGGTCTGGATCTGGGGTTGTATCATCCTGGTGACAGCCGTTCCATGCGGGTTGAAATCAAATGGATCAACCCGGGGCATGGCGGTGAGATCGATAACGGTGCCAGAATTGTTGACAGCAGCGGTACCACGGTGACAAGAGAAGCCAGCGGTATCACACACATTGAAGGTGAAACGGTATTCAAGTGGATTTTCACGGCAGCGGTGGAAGTGACTCCTACACCAGGACCTGGGGTCAGCCATCCGGATAGCCCTGTCAAGACCGGTGAAACGATCATGTTTATTGTGATGGGTGTAGCGGTCATGGCAGTAGCGCTGATGCTGATTCTTGTCCTGAAGAAGCGCAGGAAGCAATCGGAACAATCAACTGAAAAGTAAATCATTCCATCAAAGCGAAAGCCCTCCGAATATTGTTTTGGGGGGTTTGTTTTTTCGTCAGATGCTTTCCGCACCAAATATCTTAATGTTATCTATCGGCAATAAAGAAAGAGTACAGGTCACGAATTCCTGACCTGTACTTTTAAGAATTATAGAAATGATTTGTTTCCTGCCATGCAGGGTTAGGGGCGGAGTACCGACATTAGTCGATGACACGGATCCAGCCTTTGGGAGCTTCGATACGGCCCATCTGGATACCGGTGAGGGTATCGTAAAGTTTTTGCGTAACGGGACCCATTTTTTCCATACCGCTGGGGAAGCAGATTTCTTTGCCGTGATCATTGATCTTGCCGACCGGTGAAATAACGGCTGCGGTACCGCAGAGTCCGCATTCAGCAAAGTCCTTGACTTCGTCAAAGTAAACTTCACGCTCTTCAACTTCTAAGCCAAGATAATCTTTGGCAACGATCATCAGAGAACGTCTGGTAATAGAGGGAAGAATGCTGTTAGACTTCGGAGTGACGACCTTATTGTCCTTGGTGACGAAAAGGAAGTTAGCACCGCCGGTTTCTTCAACCTTTGTTCTGGTGCCGGCGTCAAGATACATATTTTCGTCAAAGCCTTCCTTATGAGCAGTCACAATAGCATGGAGACTCATTGCATAGTTCAGACCTGCTTTGATAAAGCCGGTACCGTGAGGAGCCGCTCTGTCGAGGTCACTGACCTTGATAACAATCGGTTTTGCGCCGCCCTTGAAGTAGGGACCAACCGGAGTACAGAAAACTCTGAACTGGAATTCATCAGCAGGTTTTACACCGATAACGGGGTTGATACCAAACATGAAAGGACGTAAATATAAAGTTGCACCGGTGCCGTAGGGGGGAACATACGCCTTATTGGCACGGACAACCTGCTCAACGGCATCAATAAATTTCTCTTCCGGGAAAACAGGCATTTCCATTCTTCTGGCGGAATTGGCAAGACGTTCCGCATTCAGGTCGGGACGGAATACGACAGTTTCACCTTTTTCGGTTGTATAGGCTTTGAGGCCTTCAAAAATGGTCTGTGCATACTGCAGAACGCAGGCGCATTCACTCATGTTGATCATGTCATCTTCAATCAGGGCACCTTCGTCCCAGGAACCGTTTTTGAAGGTAGAAACATATCTCTTGTCTGTTTTGATATAGCCAAAGCCAAGACTTGACCAATCAATCGTTTTCTTATCCATGTTAAGGACTTCCTTTCGTTTTAGTTAACAACTCTATTATAGACCCAATTTAATTTCATGTCAACCACAAATGCAAGTTTCACTGTAGCTTCTTTCATATTATTTGTCAAATAATTCAAAAAACCTGTTAATTATTACAATTTGATTGTTTTTGGTATGGAAGTGTGATATGATTGACTTATCAAAAAACTGTGAAAAGATGTGATAATATGTTCTGTACGCGATGTGGTACGCCCTGCAGCAGTGAAGAAATCTATTGTCATAAATGCGGTACGAAGCTTCCGGTGAATCCACCGTACCCGGAAAAACGGACACCCATTTATCCTGTGACGCCGTCTGTCATGCAGACGCCATCACCTGAACAGCCCCAGCCACCTGTTCAGATGGTGTCACCTGAAATGCGGGAAGAGAAGAAAACCAGGAATCTGACATTTGCCCTGGTAGGGATTCTGTCCGCCTGTATTGTGCTGGTAGTTGTAGCGGTTGTGATTGTCATTTCATTGATTTCAGAAAGATCTAACACAACGTTAGAAGAATCAATCGATACCGGTAATAGTGCATCTTCGCCTTCTGATGTGTCCAACAGTACGCCGTCGGATGTCAGCGTCACTTCAGAAGTATCCGGCGAATCATCGGCTGAGTCGTCAGAAGATTTCAATGCTGCGGAGGTTCCGGTTGAAGTGTCAGATGACATATCAGTATCGGAAAGCGTTGACGAACCGGTTGTGACGGTATCCGCCGCTTCCTCAGAACAGGAAAGCTCTGACTCGCGGGAAGATCGATATCTGAGATTGAAAATTCCCGGCAACACGTGGTCGTTTATTCGTGGATTTTCGAATCTGAAACTGTATACGGTAGTCGATATAGATCGTGACGACGAATTTGAACTGATTACTGTGAGCAATGATGGTACGGTAACCTTGTATAATTATAACTGGAATACCAATGAGTATGAAAGATCCGGCAGTATGAAAGCAGACGTTCCGAATACTTCCCAGGGAGATCAGGTTGTTTTCGGTATGGTAGACGATCAGTTCTGCGTAAGGTTCTATGATTTTTCATCTTCTTCTGACTCAACCGCCTCCGTCAAGGACACGCTTTGTGATGTCAGAACCATGCGTGTGAATTCTTCCAAACAGGTTGGTTCTACCAAGAGAGATCGCATCTGGTATGATCATCTGGAAAAGAGCAACAAGAATCTGGATGAAATTATTGATGAGATCATCATGTTTGATGCTTCTTATAATTACACCAACGATCTTGTGTTGCCTGATTTGCAGTCTCGTGTGCTGACGGAAGATTTTCTGGAAACGCTGATGGCGGCTTATGATTGTGACACCAAACAGGAACGGTTGGATTTTCTCGATGAAATTGAAAATGAAACGGCAGGTCTGAAAGGCTATATTTTTGAAAGAGGCGGCGCAAATTACGTTAAATTCACCAATCAGTCATGGTACAATAACTATTATCAGAATCCCTATGAAAAAACACTGAGCGGAACAGAGACTGCGGAGGAGGAAAATAAAAAGCGCAATAATTATAATTACCATCATTATTGGAACGGTGATGAAGAAAGGCTTTCTCCGCTGAGCGGTACGTATGATAATATCAATCGTGGTGTGATAGAATCGCTTCGTAAGAAAATCAAGGATTCCTGAACAGTGAGAACACCCCCGACAGAATCAAAGTTTCTGTCGGGGGTGTTGATTTATCCGTAGGCTTTTGTGAGATCAGAATGCGATCTTTTTGGCAATATAATCGTTGAGCTGATCGATTGCCACACGTTCCTGCTGCATGGTATCACGGTCACGGACCGTCACGCAGCCGTCTTCTACACTGTCGAAGTCATAGGTGATACAGAAGGGAGTACCGATTTCGTCCTGACGGCGATAACGCTTGCCGATAGAGCCGGCATCATCAAAATCAACCATAAAGTTCTTTGAAAGCATGGTATATACTTCATCGGCTTTTTCGGACAGCTTTTTGGAAAGCGGCAGTACAGCAGCCTTGAAGGGTGCCAGAGCCGGATGCAGATGCAGAACCACTCTGGTATCTTTTTCGTCAAGTTTCTCTTCGTCATAAGCCTCCACCATAATAGCAAGGAACAGTCTTTCCACACCAAGAGAAGGTTCAATGACATAGGGAACATACTTTTCATTGGTCTGGGGATCAAAATACTCCAGAGCCTTACCGCTGGTATTGATATGCTGGGTAAGGTCATAGTCGGTTCTGTCAGCAACACCCCAGAGTTCACCCCAACCAAACGGGAAGAGATATTCAAAGTCAGTGGTTGCTTTGGAATAGAAGCAGAGTTCTTCCGGATCATGGTCACGCAGACGAAGGTTTTCTTCTTTGATATTGAGAGAATAGAGCCAGTCACGGCAGAAGCCTCTCCAGTAGTTAAACCATTCTAAATCGGTACCGGGTTTACAGAAGAATTCCAGTTCCATCTGTTCGAATTCACGGACACGGAAGATGAAGTTGCCGGGCGTGATCT
>CACYCN010000276.1 GCA_902772895.1 uncultured Ruminococcus sp. | reverse complement strand
GCCAGAAACCAGAAAAAAGAGGGCGCCGTTGAAGCGGAAACCCAGGGCGATGCGGTCAGAATCCTCAGAGACAGAGGTTTGATCGTTCAGGATATTACAGAACTGGGCAGCAACAGCGATGAACCCACCAGTATCTGGCAGATGGATCTGGGCGGCGATATCCATAATAAAAAGATTCAGCCCAAAAAATTGCTTATGATACTCAGCCAGTTCGGTATGATGATGAAGGCCGGTATTAACCTCTCTATGTGTATGTCTATCATGATTGAATCTGAAAAAGATATCAGCATGAAGAAAATTCTGAAAGAGATTAATGAAAACCTCTATACCGGTTTTACGCTCTCTCAGGCGATGAGAAACTTTGCCGGTTTCCCGCCGATTTATATCAGTATTATTGAAGCCGGTGAGGCAAACGGTCGTCTTGACGAAGCGTTTGAACAGTGTGCTTTGATTTGTAGAAAAGATATGGCGCTGACCAGCAAGATCAGAAGCGCACTCGGTTACCCGATCTTCCTGATCGTACTCGTTATTGCCGTTGTTATCATTCTGACCGTATTCGTATTGCCGACATTTAAGGATGTATATTCGTCCTTCGGTGGTGACCTGCCCGGTCTGACCAAGGTATTGATGGCATTCTCTGACTTCCTGATCGGTTATTGGTGGCTGGTTATCATTATTGTGGCAGGTGTTGTTGTCGGTCTGCGAACCCTCCACAAAACCAATGCCGATTTCCAGATGTGGTGGGCAAAAGCGCAGCTGAAAATTCCGCTGATCGGTCCTATTGTCCGTCAGAACTCTCTGGCACGTTTCTGCCGACTGATGTCTACGCTGACTGACGCCGGTATCCCTATCCATAAAGCAATGGCTCTTTCCAGAGACGCTGTTCCGAATATTTTCGTAAAAGAAAAGATTCAGGCTGTTCTGGATGACGTCCAGATCGGTGTTTCCATTAACGCCGCTATGGCAAAGCATCCGGTATTTGATCCGATCCTCGTTTCGATGATCCGAGTCGGTGAGGAATCCGGTATGCTCGGTGACTCTCTGAAAAAGATGGCTGACCTCTTTGAGGATCAGGCAGATGAATCCACTACCAAGCTGACAGATATGATGACCCCGATCATGACAGTTGTCATCGGTGTCGTTGTAGGTACACTGGTTGTCGCTATGATTCTCCCCATGTTCGGTATGTACGGACTCGTTTCCGACGCCGGCAAATAACCGTTCTTTCGGTTATCAGTTTCCGACCTCTAAAAGCACCTGTGAAAACAGGTGCTTTTTTCTTGAGCGCATTGCCCTATTTCCTCCCACCAAAGTCTATGCCTTTGAAAAGAATGATACAGGAGCAATAATCTGCTTTAGCGTTCAGAGAAGATGGGTTGGAAAAAAGTTTATGTTGCGATTCAGGAATCAGATCATTCGACACAGGAAAATCAATCTTCAATTTATTGGTTATGTTTTGTAATGCTTACTATTGTTGTTTTTTTAATTTGTTTTTTTCGAAACAAAGGTTTCCCCCCAAGAAAACTCTCCGGATAAAATGGATTTCCATGAATTCGACAGAATAGTATTTGACTGTTGCCGGATTTCATAGTAAAATAGATACAGATTATTCTATCATTTGTCCAGGGAGATGAGCTTATGAATGCTACGAAAGAAGCTGCCCTATTGATGTCATCACTGTCCATTTTTCATGGCATTATGGAGCGTACGGTTCCGAAAGCATATTACGAATTACTTTGCTCGGTTGAAAAAGATGTCTTTACTTTTGCAAAAGCATGGGGAAATTTCTTTTCCCTGCTCTGCGACAGAGGGTGCGCCGATCATTTTGCGCGCTGTCTGACAGAAGCTGCTTTATATGATGAAAACGCTTTTTCTCGTGCGGCGTCCGCCAGAAAAGAAACCGCTTTACCGACAGAGGTGATTTCCGCTATCAGACGTGACCTCTCTGCCATTCGTCGGATCAGTCTGCTGAAACCGGAGACGATCTTGCAGGATTATCTCCATCATGATGAACTGGGCGTGGTCGCCAATAACCTGCCTCGCTGGAAAACCGGTCAGCCGATCTCTCAGTTTACCGATGAGGATTCCATAATTGACAGTCTGGCGGAGTTTTATCATCATAACGGATGCGGTATGTTTGCCCGTTACCGCGCTTTTATCTGGAGGGGACAGCGGATCGAACCGGTGCTCTATCCGGATGCGATTCAGCTGAATTCACTTATCAGCTATGATATCCAGCGTCAGTTAGTCGTGGATAATACGCTGGCATTCCTCAAGGGGGTTCAGAGTAATAACTGTCTGCTGTACGGCGACAGAGGAACCGGTAAATCCTCTACGGTGAAGGCTATTCTGAACCGCTATTATCAGGACGGTCTGCGTATGGTGGAGATTCCAAAGGATAAATTGTCAGAATTTCCGCTGCTTGTCGAAAAACTTGCCCCTGTTCCGCTGAAATTCATTATTTTTATTGATGACCTTTCGTTTTCCAGTGAAGATAAAACTTATGCTCAGCTGAAAGCAGTATTGGAAGGCGGGCTGGCGGTTCGTCCCGATAATACCTTGATTTATGCCACTTCTAACCGGCGTCATATCGTTAAGGAAAGCTTCTCCGAACGTGACGGTGATGATCTGCACCGGAATGATACGATTCAGGAAACGCTTTCTCTCGCGGATCGTTTCGGATTGTCGGTGAACTTTATGAAACCCGATAAGGAACAGTATCTTCAGATTATTTATGGTCTGGCGAAGGAAAAACGCCTTTCTATCAGTATTGAAGCTCTTACGGCAGGGGCTGAACGCTATGCCATTGAACGGGGCGGTCGTTCCCCTCGCTGCGCCAGACAGTACATAGCTGCTCTTGAAACGGAGTTTTTGAATCAATCTGTCAAGGAGAATCAATCATGAAGAAACTTTTACTGCTGCTTTTGACAGTAGTTCTGTTGGCGTCTGTCACAGGCTGTCAGCCGGAGAGTTCTCAGGAATACCCTGTGAAAATTGCCGGATATACTTTTTCGGAAAAACCTTCTGTGATCGTTTGTCTGAGTGATTCGGTTGCCGATATTCTTATCGCCTGCGGTTATGCGGACCGGATTGCTGCCCGTTCGGATGAATGTACCCAGCCTGAAATCGCTTCCGTTAATTCGGTCGGCAGTAAGGAACAGCCCAATATTCAGAAAATTAAGGAACTTCATCCTCAGATCGTTTTTTCCGATAAACTGTTGAATGAGGATTCCTATCAGAAACTCAGTCAGGAAACAACGGTTCTCACTATGATGCCCGCCTCTACCAATGATGATCTGGTGCGGCTGTACAGCAATATCTGTGCCATCGTTGACGGTAATGCGACCGGCCGTCAGAACGGGGAAGAGAAAGCCCATTCCATTCTTATTACGATGGATGATCTGCAGCGTGTGATTCCTGAAAGTGATATCGTGCAGACCGCTTGCTATCTCTATGATTCCAATGGTGATGCCGCTACAGATTCTAATTTTGACGGCAAACTATTTTCCTATGCCAATACCACCAATATCTGCGCTTCCGTAACCGGTAATGATGATACCATTGAAAAAATCAGGCTCTCTAATCCGGATTATATCTTCTGTGCGGTGGGCGTCAAAGACCAGCTTTCGGCTGATAATAATTTTAAGAATCTCAAAGCGGTTAAGAATGATCGGGTTTTTGAAATCGACTCCCTCCTCCTTAACCGTCAGGGAAATAGCCTTACGGAAGTATTGTCGTTTATGATTGAAATGATGTATCCTGAGTTGAAGTCCGGCGCTGTTGTGGTTCATGTCGATGAGGTAAGTCGGGTATCCCCTCAAAAGCAGTCCTCCGACGATCAGGAATCATCTGAAAAGAAAGAAGAGTCTGAAACAGAAGAGTCTTCTGAACCCTCGGATGCTTCGGAAGAATCCAAACCCTCTGATTCTTCTGGTGATCAGGAAAGTTCCGAATCCAGTAAAGTCTCTGCGGATACTTCCCTGAAAATTACCGAGAATCTTTCCTATGGTGTCGGCGATAGCGGCGATGATATCACTAAGATCCAGAATCGGCTGAAAGATCTTGGGTTCTTCAACGATGTAGCGACCGGCTATTTCGGCGAACTGTCTGCGGAGGCCTTCCGGAAATTTGAAGAAGCAAATTCCCTTGATGTGGATGGTTATGCCTCAAATGAGGATCTGGTTCTTCTTTTCTCGGCTGATGTCCGTCCGGCATCCTGATAAGTGTCTGATAATGTTCTGATCGAAAATAAGCAGGTGCATGACGATGGTTGATCGTTCATGCGCCTGCTTTTTCATTGGTCCTTTGACTTTCATGTTTCATCGTTGAAACACTGAAAATGTATCGGTTAAGGAAATTGTCTTTGAATGACACATACAGTAGACGGTGCGTTTCGGAGTGTCGGAGGATGTCAATGACAGAACTTAATCGGTTTTTAATTTCCAGCCGGATACATTGGTCTGACCAAATTCGTTATCTCTGGTATGGAAAAGGGTGCCGTCTGCCCGGAGCGCTATGATATGATGACTTCCGGCGGATACGGCTATGACATTTGTCCAGTCGCTGACGCCGTCAAGCTGTCCATAGTTGTTCTGTCCCACGATTTCAACCGTGCCGTCTGAGTGGAGCCCGATGGTGTTATAGCTTTTGGCGGAAACCGCTACAATATCCGTCCAGTCAGATACATTCCGCTGTCCTTTGCTGTTATCCCCTGTGGATACTACCGTTCCGTCTGAGCGGATGCCGACAGTGTGCAGATATCCTGCGGATATGGCGACAATGTCTCGCCAGTTTCCGACATCGCTCTGACCTTTATTTTCCTCACGGTCTGTGACAGTGGTCGCTACCACCGTTCCGTCTGATTTTAATCCAACGGAATAATAGCTTCCGGCTGATATGGCGACAATATCCGTCCAATCGCTGACTTCTCGCTGACCTTTGGCATTACTGCCGGTGGATACTACCGTTCCGTCTGATCGTAACCCGATGGCAAAATCAAAGCCTACGGATATGGCAACAATATCTCTCCATCCGGATACATCAAATTCTTTGTTCACGTTCAGTCCGGTGGCATATACCGTTCCGTCTGACTTCAATCCAAGGGTCTGGTTGGTGCCGCACGCAACGGCAATGACGTTTCTCCAGTTTTTTACATTGCATTGCCCTTTATCATTCGCTCCTGTGGCTACGACCGTTCCGTCAGGATTCAGTCCTACTGTATGGGCATAACTGGCGCAGATATTCCTTGCCGGACCGGTGACGGTTTGCTGCAGCGTGAGAGGGATTGGTTCGGGTGAGATATCCGGGTCAATGGAAACTTCCGGCTCAATGGAGACTTCCGACTCAATGGAAACTTCCGGTTCGGTGGAAACTTCCGGTTCAATGGAAGTTTCTATGAGGGGGGAACTTTCCGGTTCCGATTTTATCTGTTTCTTAGATATGATATCCGTGGATTTCTGATTCTGGTTGGCGACAAGGATTACCGTCAGAATTAACATCGTTACAACCAATACAATGGATATGACCGCTATCAGAATCCAGGCAGTCGGCTTTTTCTCCGGTGACGATGGGGGTTGTAATTGCTGCGCCGGTATGCCGTGAGGAAGGGATGCTTCCGGCTGGACAGGCTGATAATAGGTGCCGCCCGGAATCAGCGGAGGATTCCTTCTGTCAATGTCGTTCAGATATCCCTGTAATTCCGACCGCAGGGCAGGAGTGCCGTATTGTATGATTTTCTGATAATAGTAGTTCTGATCGAACCGGTAGGAAAGCATTCCCAATTGTTCTTTCTGTCGTATTTCCAGATCTGCCATCAGTTTCCCGAGATAGGCATAGCCGTTCCCCGGATCGGTTGCCAGGATACGGTCACAATATTGACTGGCATTCCGGAACTGACCGTTCTGTAAGAAGGCAAATGCCCGTCTGAGCAGTGCGGAGGTACTGCCTTCCGCTTCATGGGGATAGGTTATGGAATTTGCTTGTGAGACAGAAGAAAATGAGGGTTGTCGGATGGAGGCTTCCGTGGAAAGGGGCGTCTGACTTTTTGACAGCGTCATAGGGGTTGCGACAATGCCTTTCAGCTGCAGTAATGCCATCTTCATCTGTTCCGGCGTCTGCCAGCGCTTTTTGCGGTCAAATTCACAGGCTTTCAGCACGATCTGTGTCAGCTTCGGATTCTGACAGTTTGACGGCGGCGGAATCTGACTGCCCTGGAATCGTTTGGAATTGGCCGTATTCTGTATCTGCGCGCTGACGGCGGTCAGGGTCGGCGGGATAAACGGTGATCGGTGGTCGTTCAGGATCCGGTACATTGCCATGCCCAGAGAATAGATATCCGCCGTGATATCCGCTGGAAGTCCGTTAAAGATCTCCGGTGACATATAGGAGTATGTTCCTCGCACGGAAATGCCTGTGGATGTTCCTGATAATACTTTCGATTCACCAAAATCTCCCAGTTTATAGACTCCCATCGGATTTACAAATATATTGGCAGGCTTGATATCACGATGCAGCATCTGATGCTGATGCAGAACTTCCAGTGCGGTACAGATATCAATCCCCAGCCGGATGACGTCGTCTTCTGTCAGGTTATGATTCCGCATATATTTGGTCAGCGGAACCAGATGTTCCATCCGGATAAAGATATCATATCCGTAAAGCTCTTTCTTCGGAATGATACAATGATCTTCATAGGAAACGATATTGGTGTTTCCTTTCAGGGTGTAACAGAAGTTGATCTCTTTGATGATCTGATTCCGGATACTGTCATAATAGGCGTTTAATGCTGATTCGTTGGGAATCAGTCCCTCTGCAATCAGTTCGTCGGCTGACATTCCTTTTCCCGGAATCGAAAGATGTTTGACTGCGGAAACATACAGATGTCCATAGTCCCGCTTCTCGGCACGATAAACACTGCCAAAGGCTCCCTCACCGATTAATTCCTTGATTTCCCATTCTCCCCATAGCGGGGAAAATGCCATGATATCTGCCATCTGTAACACCACACTTTTTTATCGTCACATTAATTATACCATACTCTGTCGGGAAAACCAACTGCTTTCTTCATGACTTCACAGAAATCCGTTTTGTCCGACTTTTTTTCGGAGGAAACCCTTTTTTCAAGTGAAAAAAGGGTTATCCCCCGAACCCCT
>CACYCN010000275.1 GCA_902772895.1 uncultured Ruminococcus sp. | reverse complement strand
TTATCATGGAAGGCGCCAATTCCAGATCCTATCTTGCCGACAGAAGTAAGGGAATCATTACTTTCGGCGACGGCAGAAAGGGAAGAATTCCTTCTGCTTCCGAAACCGATAATATCCGGGTATATTATACCACCGGCGGCGGTATCCGGACGAATGTGGCGGCTGAAGCGATCAGCGGAATGGAACGTTCCATTGGTTTTGTATCCGCCGTTCGTAACCCCAGAAGCTTTTACGGCGGTCGTGATACGGAAACCGTATTTGAAGCGCTCAAACGCAGCGCCGCTATGCTGCGGACCCAGAATAAAGCCATTACCGCAAGAGATTTTGAAGAACTGGCACTGTATTCTTCCAGCTGCATTGAAAAAGTCCGCTGTTTCAGCGGCAGAAACCGTTCCGGCGGAAAGGAACACGGAGCAGTGACGCTTGTGGTACTGAAAAGTGAAAACTGCGATTTCAGTAAACTCTGCCGGGAACTGAAACATGAAATGCTGCCGAAAATATCCGGGTCCCTGCTCTCGGATGACGCATTTTATATTACCGAACCGACCATTATCCGGATGCATATCAAAGCGGAACTGGCAACCGGAAGTCTGGACGGCATTTTTGAACGGAAACGAAAAGTGGAACAGTGTATCCGTCAGTTCATCGGTTCCTATGCCGGAACCAAAGGATCTTCTGAATGGATGCTGGGGAGAATTCCGAATGAACAGCAGATCAGAAGTGCGATTCTCCGGGTGGAAAAAATCGAGTTTATCAGAAATATCAATATTACGACGTATTATGCTGCTGACGGGACCTGGAAGGAAATTGACGCCGATGGTCTGGGAAGACTATCGTATCTCCTGCCGCAATGCGGTGAAACGGATATCAGTATGACCCTCACCTGACAGTTTCCTGATCGGATCGTGTGGGAACGGCAGCAGAACGGAACGGACAATAAACAGTCTCATTTATGACGCTGTCGGCAATCTAAAAGAAAGAAGGAAACGGAATGCTGCCTGATATCAATCTTGATAATGAAAGTTTTGACGATATCATGGAAAATGCCAGGAACCGTATTGTCAGTGCCTATCCGGAGTGGACGGATCTGAACTATCACGACCCCGGCGTTACCATGCTGGAACTGTTTGCATGGTATAAGGAGATTCAGCAATATTACCTCAATAAAATCGGTCCGGATAATATCCGGAAGTTCTTTAAACTATTAGGCATCCGCCGCAATACCAAAAAACCGTCCTCGACTCTGGTCAGGGTGGAATATCCCGAAGATATGATCGTCGCAGCCGGAACAAGACTTTATGCCGGTGATATCTGTTTTGAGGCCGATAAAAGAACCTTTCTTTCTTCTGCCGACATCATATGCTGCATCAGTCAGAACCGTGATCAGCAGCGGGTCATCGGACGTTCCTCCCTTGAATTCGGCGGTAATCTGCGGGTTCTGCCGTTTCCGTCAGGGGATGACGGAGCGTTCTATATCGGGTTTGACAAACCCCTGAAAGATAACGAACAGCATCATCTGTATGTCGAGATCAGCGATCAGGATCCGGTGAAACGCAATCCGATCACCAGACCGGATCAGTTTCTTCCGCTGACGGATATTGTTGCGGAATACTATGACGGTCTGAGCTGGAAGAAAATGGAGTGTCAGGATCATACCTATGGATTTCTGACTTCCGGCATGATCGTGATGACACCCCGGAGTACGCACCGGAAATGTCAGATTGCCGGATGGGAAGCGTATTTTATCCGTTTTCGGCTGTCCGGGGGAGTCTATGATACGATTCCGGTGATTCACAGTCTGGAATTCCGTCTGCTGCCGGTGACCCAGCGTGAGACCCGTGCCGAATATTTTGACTTGCCTGCGGATGGGAAGCTCAGTTTACAGACGGAACTTTCTCTGACAGGCACTACCCGGATTTTCCTGAAAGACGCCGATGGTCTTTTCAAAGCCGTCAGCAGATTTGAAAAGCGCATTGACCAGGAAACGGGTGAGATCAATGTTTTCATTGATGAAGCGGAAGGCGCCGAAACTGTCAGGATTGTCAATCTGGCACTGGATTTTGTTGCCGGAAGTGAAATCGGTTATGGACTGGGACTGCCGTTTCAGGAATATAAACTGGGTACCGACCGGCTGGAATATGAGAATTTTACCATTATGACGGAATTGC
>CACYCN010000274.1 GCA_902772895.1 uncultured Ruminococcus sp. | reverse complement strand
GACCAGTCCCACATAGTTATCTTTATTGATATACTGCATGGAGTTGACCAGTGAAGTCTTGAGGTTATTGATCGGTTCACCGCTCATACTGCCGGAAATATCGGCTACGAATACCGCCACAATCGGCTTGCCGCTGTCCTTGTTTTCCTTATAGAGTTTCTGAGCCTGTAAGAGGGTAGCGCCGCTGATATTATCGGGCAGTTCACTGACATATTTTTCATTCTGATTAAAGCCGCATTCCTTGGCATGTACCTGTGAGGACTCGCTCAGACAGTATTCACAGAACTTTTTCAGAGCCGCTTCCTTATCCGCTCCGATATCTCCCAGCGCATAGACCGGGTTATCATGTCTCACACCAAAGGGCGTAAAGGTATAGCCGGATTTAAGGGTAGCGTCATTGACATAAAGCTGATACTCCATGACCATGGCGTCCAGAGAACCGCTTTCGGCAGCGTTTCTCATCTGAAGCGTATTATAGGATACCAGCGGTACGTTTTCCTGGAACGTCTTGAAACCTTCTACGGCGGTACTGCTGAGCAGATCATCACTGTCATAGGTATAGAGGGTATTGACCAGGAAGTTCAGACCGGTCGAACTGATGAACGGATTCGTATAACCCATTGCCAGTTCGCCTTCCGCCGTCGCCTGAGAGACAACCTTCATATTGACGGAACCATACTTATCAATGATCTTTTTATATTTCTCGTTGGAGAGCAGAATGCCTGCCACATTGCCTGCCAGTTTCTTTTCTACCAGTGTGGTCTTGACACCGCTGGCATCCAGCATACTGCCCCAGAATTCATTGGAAGGGGAAATGGCTTCCGGCACATACTTGCCTGACTTGATATAGTCCAGCGCCAGTCCGGAAGATACGGAACGGATCGATACGGAAACGGTTTTGCCGTTTACCGTCAGTTTTTCCCGATTGAAGTTTTCCGCCACATCATTCAGCCAGCCATCCGTACCGGTACCGGCTTTTTCGGGTGACGAAAAGATTTCCACATTGATCTGACCGCTTCCCGTAACACTCAGGGGATAGTTTTTGATATCCGGCAGTTCGGCTTCTTCCGAAAGGATATCTTCATCACTGATAGCCGCCTTTTTGGCTTCTACCTGTTCCACCCTGACACCCGCTAACAGATCGGACAGTTTTTGTTCTGCCTTTTCGGTGGTGATCTCCTCTTTGCTTTTACCGAGGTCCTTTGTGAGCGTGATCCCGAGAAAGACGCCGCCGAATACGACAACTGCGATCAGAATAAAAATAATCGCCTTTTTCCCGTTTGAAAGTCTTGTCATAATGTACCTCCTGTTCCATTCCTGACAGGAATGAATCCTTGTGTGACAGTTTCCTCAGACAATGTTCCGTCACATCTTGTAGAACTTTGTCTGTTCGATCAGATCATTGATTTCCTTGACAGCCGCCATATTTTCCAGTCCCTGTTCGTCCAGATCGTCCAGTTTGGAAATTTCCAGCAACAGTCCGTCAAGCTTGATCAGAATATTCTCATTGGTGTCCACCAGTCCTCTGACATACTCGATATGTTCACTGTAGATTTTCAGCTGGGCGTCAATCGACTTGGAATAGACACCTACATTGCCTGTACCTCTGCTGTTTCTGATCTTTTCGGTGAGTTTATGATAATCTTTATAATCAAAGATCACCATGCGGTTGATCATTTTCTTGACATTATTATAAAAAATTGCCTGAACGGAATTGATGGCATTCTGGAACCGGGTATACGTCATTTCCTGCGGGGTAAAGAACTGTTCCAGAATCGTATCCAATGCCTTATCTTTATCGAGCATCCGGTAAACCTGTTCTGTCGCCGTCAGAATCTCTTCTTCAAAAGCACCTTTCCCTCTGCGTTCCTGCAGCGCTTCAATATAATCCTTCGGCTGCATCGTTTCCGAACCCTTGAGCAGAGGAAGCGGTTCTTCTGCCGGTTCCCGGAACAGCAGAACATAATTGCCGTAACCGAATGCTACCGCACTCATCACAATCGCTGTCACTGCAATGGCTGTGATCAGTGCGTCTCCTCCAAAGGTCAGTCCTACCATTCCTTTGGAAAACAGTATCACGTTCAGAAGCGCTATGCCGATATTCAGCAACAGTACCTTCCACCAACGTTTTTTCACTCCCTCAGACCCCCTTCCTCTTACGATCTTCTGTCTTTTCCTGACACAAACTCTTTAAAATCATCTCTGCAGCAGTCCGCCTTC
>CACYCN010000273.1 GCA_902772895.1 uncultured Ruminococcus sp. | reverse complement strand
GGGCGAAACGCTTAATGCTGCTCGGTTCCCCGCCTGACATGGTTCACGGTGCTCTGTCGCACAGCGCCTGCCCGACCGCATATCCAAGGGTACGAATCTGTCTTGTCAACGCTGACTGATGTCAACACGCCTATTATACTATAAACAAATCAAAAAATCAACTATTATTTTTGAAATCAATCAAATTCTCTTTGAAAAAATTTGACATTGGGTAAAAAATTTCTCTTTCATCGGATGATCCGCTGTCAGTTTTCAGGATCTGACAGAAAAAATGCGGGGGAAAGCATTTTCTGCCTGAGAAGCTTCCCCCGAAATTCGTTTCCAAAGTCAGACTGTCCTGACGGCGCGGAATGACAATTATGCTTCTGAATCCTGTTCCGGTTCCTGTTCCGATTTCTGTTCCGGTTCCTGAGAAGCCTTATCAGAAACATTGATCTCAAAGTATTTTTTATCGATATTACCGGCGGAGTCCTTGACCTTGACACAGACCAGATATTTCACCGGTGTCAGCAGCTTGAGACTGATTGTGTCATTGGCATCAAATTCCTGTGCAACACGCCATTTTTTGATAGCAGCTTTCCGGTAAAAGACAGCATAGGAATAATCTCCTTCGCCGCCTTGGGCCTGGGCGTTGATCTGAACGGCCTCACCGGGTTTGGCGGTCAGGGAAGATACCTCAGACAGATTGATCAGAGGATCTGTCAGGATCTCCTCTTCTTCGTCTTCGTCATCATCGATTACTGTAGTATCGTCCGATTCAGTTTCTTCCTGTCCGAGGATCTGGAAAGGAATGGTCATGATACCGGAATAATTCCCCTGGAAGGTGATCCGGGCAGTAGCCTTACCGGGATTAAGATTATCGAGATACTCTACCGTATAATCCTTGCCTTCTTCCAGAACGATATCGCCGAATTTCACGGCAACTTTCATCAGACAAGGTTCTCCGGTATATTCAAACTTGGTATTATCCGCAAAAAAAGCCAGTGAGCGTGCAGGAACGGGTTTGATTTCAAAGGTACGCTGAATCACACCTGTAAATTTGCCTTTTCCTTTAATGGTGACATGAGCCGTTCCGACGTCAATATTATCGGCAAACTCCACGTCAAAATCCGTATCACTTTTGAGAATCCGGTCGCCGATATTCAGGGTATATTTCGGTGTGATCGGATGTCCTGTATAGATATATGAATTTTCCATTGTCAATGAAACCTCCAAAATCTTGATTGTTTCGCAAAAGACGTAACAATACCGTCTGTCTGATTAATTATATCATACCATCATTTGATTGTCACTATTTATTTTTGATAACAATCCCTTTTTTCACAGAGGGATTATGGTAGTTTTGATTATCTGACGGGAAAGGAAAAATCCCTCAGAACAGGGAACCGATCAGAATCTGTCCTGACAGATCATGATGAGACAGCGGTTTCGAGAGCCAGTTCCATCATATCGGTAAAGCCGGACTCACGTTCCATAGAAGAACAGGAGGCGCCGGTCAGCGGACAGTCGGAGATCGTACAGATACATAGTGCTTTTTTCCCCAGACGGGCAGCGTTGAGATAAAGCGCAGCGCTTTCCATTTCTACGGCAAGGATTCCGAGTTTACGCCATTGTTTCAATGAATCGGCGTCATCATAGAAGCAGTCTGTGGAATAGATAACGCCGGTATGGACAGTCTGACCGAGACGTTGTGCGGCGGCATATGCTTTCTGCAGTAATGAAAAGTCAGCGGTGGGAGGAACCAGTCCGGGCAGACGGTACTGTTCGGCAAAAGCGGAATTTGTCGCGCTTGACATTCCCAGAACGATATCCCGCAGTCCGACCGTTTCACTGACAGCACCCGCTGTTCCTACACGGATAATGGCTTCCACGTCATAGAAAGAGAATAATTCATAGGAATAGATTCCGATGGACGGCATTCCCATACCGCTTGCCATGACAGAAACAGGCGTGTCATGATAGGTGCCGGTATACGCATACATCCCACGGACTTCATTAATCAGTTTCGGTTCTCTGAGATAATGTTCCGCAATGAATTTCGCTCTGAGAGGATCGCCCGGCATCAGAACTGTTTTGGCAAATGCTCCTTTCTCGGCGCTGATATGTGGTGTTGACATAATAATACCCCCTTTTCTTCGTGATGTTAGTGCCAATCTCTGATTAAGACCTGATGGTCTGGATTGTTGAACGGGATAAGCGCATCAATAGCCCAGTTCTTCACCGACAATAATGACCTTGATGCGGTCTTTCTGACGCTGACAGGCAGAAACGACATAGTTACAGCAGATTCTCTGATCGGAACGGCAGCCGTCACCCAGTTTACTGTCCGGATGATTCAGCGATACACACTGTCCTTTATTGGCGCAATAAGTGTCACAGCCGAGACGAACCGTGTTTGGCGGAGCCGCTTTGGTTCTGACACGGGTAAAGGCTTCGTCCATGTCTTTGACAATTTTATTATAACCCGCTACCACAATGACACTTTTGGGTCCGAACAGAATAGCGGCAGTACGATTGGAATTGCCGTCTACATTAAAGAGCAGACCGTTTTCGGTAATGGCATTGGCGCTGGTGAGATAAACGTCAGCCGTAAATGCCTGACGATAGATTTCCTGTACCTGTTCTCTGGTGAGACCGGGTGCGCTTCTGTCGAGATAAGTATAGCTGCCGTTTTTCAGCAGTTCTGTGATACCGCACTGGGCAAGTGTGACAGAACCGCCGTGAGTAACGGTATCGCCTTCCTGCAGCAGGTCTTTTACCTGCTGCAGGGCGTCGGCAGCTGTCGGACAGTAATAAGCCTGCATATGGTTGTTTCGCAGGGCATCCATGGTTTTGTTGATGCGTTCCAGATCAATAGACATATGATTCGCTCCTTTGAATTCAGTATCGGGTAATGATTGACAAAATGTCTGTCATGTTTTTCCTGATTCTATTATATATTGCATTAAGATTAAAATCAAGGTTGTGTTTGCACTTGAAACAATTTTTCAAACGGTTAGTGCCTGTTATGATTTGTTTTCTGATTTTGGCAGCAGTTGTGACAGCGGTTTCTCTCTGGGGCAGCAGTCAGCCGGAAACATCTCTCTCTGAGGATGCTTCCGGTCAGGATACTGTGGAGCAGAATGGCGAGGTATGTGTGGATGTGGAAGGGAAGGAGGAAGGAAAGGAGGGAGGAAAGAAAACGGTGAATCAGACGGAACAGAATAAAAATTCCGCAGTATCGTTGACAACGGGGAAGTCGGAGGAAATGCGGGGGATCTGGATTCCGTATATGGCGCTGACGCTGAAGGGAGAGGAACAAACAGAAAACGGTTTCCGGAATAAAATGGAAGGAATTCTTTCGGACTGTGTCATGGCAGGTGCCAATACGGTCATTGTACAGGTACGTCCGTTTGGTGATGCCATCTACCCTTCAGCGTATTTTCCATGGTCGCATATTCTCACCGGGACGCAGGGTCAGGCGCCGGATTTTGATCCGTTTGGGATCGTTGTCTCGATGGCGCATCAAATGGGGTTATCGGTTCATGCATGGATCAATCCGTTCCGGATTGCCACCGCCGAAACGCCTTCGACACTTGCCGATCATAATCCCTGTTATCGGCTTCGGAATACGGAGGAAGATCAATATACCTTTACCTGTCAGGACGCCCTGTATTATAATCCGGCACATCCGATGGTCAGAAAACTGATTCTGGATGGCGTACGGGAAATTCTGACGAATTATGAAATTGAAGGAATTCAGATGGACGATTATTTTTATCCGGAAGAGGGCGGTAATTACGATCAACAGAGTTATCAGTCCTATCTGCGTTCCGTTCCGGAAAACGGTATCGCACTGAAACCGGACCAGTGGAGAAAAACTAACATTAATATATTAGTTTCGGGAATTTGGTCGGTCGTACATGAATGCAGCGATACGGCAATTTTCGGTATTTCACCGCAATGTAATTTTGACAACAATGAGAAAATCGGGGCGGATGTCGTGACATGGGGAACGGAATACGGATATGTGGATTATCTCTGTCCGCAGCTCTATGTCAGCCGGGAACATCCGGTTTTTCCTTTCAGGGAACTGGCACAAAAATGGAAAGATACCGTTACCTGTGATCGGGTAAGTCTTTGTTTTGGTTTAGGGCTCTATAAAGCGGGAACGGATGCCGATAATGGCACATGGCTTTCACACCGGGATGAAATCAGTCAGGAAATCCTGATTTCACGGGAACTGGGAACGCAGGGGTATATCTTATATTCCTGTGAATCACTCCGTTCGGAAGAAGCCGCAGATGAAGTCCGGCATATCGTGGAACTGCTTTCGGATCACGGGAACGGATGAAATTACGAAAACGGAATCCAGTCGACCGTGAGTGGATCGGCAGGTTCGGAGAAGCCGCTCGATATTCCCGAAACGGGAAAACAAATATGATTTGACGGATTCAGG
>CACYCN010000272.1 GCA_902772895.1 uncultured Ruminococcus sp. | reverse complement strand
TACAAGCTCATTGTGAAAGATACGATTGAAGAAAAGATCCGTAAATTGCAGCAGAAAAAAGCTGATTTGCTGGAAACGGCAGTGGGAGGCGAGGGAGATATTATCCATATGACGACAGAAGAGATCATTGATCTGCTGTAAATTGATGACTCCATGAAGCCCAAAACAGGAATATGGTCTTGACCCAAAGAACAAATAGAAGATCATAAGGAATATTTTGACGTCCGATACGGTATGAATAGCTGATAAAGTTAGGGAGGTACAAATGATGGTAGATAAGAGTTTCAGGGGGAATGCGTATATTGTCAGGGACGGTGAGGTTCTTTAAAGAGATGAGAAAGATCCGGAATGACTTGTATAGCGGGCTGTGAAATGATAAAAGAAAAAAACATCACACCGTTCTCGCCGTGATGGAAAATGGAAAACATTGGTTCCTCAGGTCGATGCAGAGCTCTTTTGGATAATGGGATAAGCTCAGGCGAAAGGAGAGACAACCATGGAGTTTAATGAAAAACTGCAAAAGCTCAGAACAAATGAAAAACTGACCCAGGAGGAACTTGCGGAGAAACTGTATGTTTCTCGTGCGGCAATTTCAAAATGGGAATCAGGAAGAGGATATCCGAGTATTGATTCATTGAAAGCTATCGCGAAATATTTTCATGTTACGATAGATGAACTGATAGGTTCGGAGGAGATCGTTGATCTTGCCGAGCAGGATATTCAATCGTCCCATAAGAAATATACAACCCTGATCTGCGGTATACTGGACTGCCTGACTTTACTGTTATTCTTTCTGCCTGTGTTCGGAAACGGCGGTAAAACGGATGTGGAATCCGTCAGTCTGCTTGCCATGACAGGAGTAAGCTTATGGCTGAAAATTGTTTTTGTTATCGTGATCGGCATGACGATACTGAACGGTTTCTGTGCCGTTATTATCAGTAATTTTGATAAACCGCAGTGGAACAAACATCGTCTTGTGACAGGTGTGGCGCTGTCCGTTCTCGGTACGATGCTTTTTATTCTGGCAAGACAGCCATATGCGGGGATTTTTTTCCTTTGCATACTTGTTGTAAAAGGGATTTTAGTGATAAAAAACCAGTGATAACGTCTATCGTCTGGGTGAAGTGAGCATTATGTGCTCCATGTACTGCGTGACAATCCGGCGTTTTTCAAAGAACCGGATTTCGTGACGGAACAGAACGGAAGGGTGATACCTGTTCTGACAGATAACAGATCTGCCGGTTCAGGGACAGCATCAGATACAACTAAGAAGAAAAGCATTATAACCTACCTCTATGGTGCAGGCTATAATGCTTTTTCTTTGTTTATTTTAAGCGTCTGATTTTTCTTTCCCAAAACCGTGTCACGGATTCAGGAGAAAGTCACATTATTTGGTTTCTTTTTCTTTGTTACCGCTCTTGCGGAAAAGCGCAAGTCCTGTGCCTGCCGCAACGACCATAGCCGCTATGATAAACCAGATATAGTCGTTCTCGCCGGTACGGACAGGATTGCCGCCGGGAATGAGAGAAGGCTGGGACTGAGGTTCAGACGTTGCGCTCACTGCGTCAGAGCTTTCTTCAGAGCTTTCTTCAGAACTTTCCGCATCGGATTTTTCCTCTTCGGAGCTTTCAACGTCAGATTCCTCCTGTGAACTTTCCTCTTCGGAGCTTTCGTCTTCGGAGCTTTCCTCTTCGGAACTTTCCTCTTCAGAGCTTTCTTCTTTTGTTCTGCCGTAGAATTCGTCCATATCGGCGCTGATCGTCTCGATATGATACATACCGGTGTAGTCAATGATTTCATCGCCGTCTTCGTCAATGTTCACTTGTGTGAGATCGTAATCAACGGTCGCACCCAGATCAACGACTCTGCCGCTCTTTGTGAGGAATTTATGGTAGCCGGAAACAGTGAAGGTCATTGAGTCAGCCATATGGGCGATAGAAAGATTACACTCACCGCCGCCGCTGGTCTCTCCGAGAATGACAATGCCTTCATCCTGGCAGCGTACAGGCAGCAGATTACCGCAGGAATACGAATACTTTGATGTGATGATCGAAAAGTCAAAGTCATACGCCACATCCTTATCCAACTCGTCAAAAGAACCGTCAAGGTTAAAGTCTATTTCATCGATATTTGTCGTTACTTGTTTGGTCAGCATATCTATAGAGAGGCTGGTTACCTTGTTGTCATGATTCCGGGCATTTGTCATGAGTCCCCGGAGATAGCACTCCACGCCCGTACTTCCGCCGGTGTTGCAGGAAATATCCACCACGAACTGTCTGACTCCGTTCTCATCGGCATAATCAAGCGCTTCTTTGAAGGCATATACGGCATCGTTGACAAACGAATCAAACACAAATACGCAGGTATCTCCGCTGCGGACCAGAAAAATACCGTTATCCCATGTTCTGACTGTCTCGTACTTTTCATATTCCGACTGTCTCAGCTCTTTAAGAGCATTTACGCCGGTCTCAC
>CACYCN010000271.1 GCA_902772895.1 uncultured Ruminococcus sp. | reverse complement strand
TCTTTATAGTCACGTTCCGCACCGAATTCCGTCAGAAGCCTTGTCAGCATTTCACGGAACCGACGGTTATTCTTGAATTTCAAAATCATACGATAGCGATAATGATTACACACCCGGGACACCAGCGCCGGAGACGGTCCCAATACACGCATCGGCAGTTCCGGATATTCCGCCCTCGCCAATGCCGCTAATTTTCCGGCAAAATGTTCGGAAGCCTCTTTGGTCTGCTTCTGGTTTTCCCCCACAAAAGCTACGACACACAGATCGGTAAACGGCGGATATAACATTCCCCGCCGCAATGCGATCTCATTCCGATAGAACTCGCCGTAATCCTGCGCCGCTGCCAGTTCAATGACAGGATTTTCCGGTTCATAGGTCTGGATCATGGCACGTCCTTCCAGTCCGCCTCGTCCGGAACGTCCCACTACCTGGGTCAACAGGGAAAACGTTTTCTCATAACTGCGGAAATCGTCACTGTGAAGCATCAGATCCGCCGACAGAACCCCGACTAAGGTGACATTCGGAAAATCCAGACCCTTAGCTACCATCTGGGTTCCCAGCATGATATCGTATGCGCCGTCCTGAAACGCCTGCAGCTTTTTTTCATAGGCGAAGCGCTGCATGGTAGAATCCGTATCCAGCCGCAGGATTCTGGCATCAGGGAATAATTCAGCCAGTTCCTGTTCCGCTTTCTGCGTCCCTGCGCCGGCATAGCGCAGTTTGGGGGCATGACAGATCGGACACTCCCCCGGTGCCGGCATGGAATAGCCGCAATAATGACATAATAAACGATGGTTCGCACTGTGATAGGTCAGCGAAATGGAACAGTTCGGACAGGAAATGACTTCCCGACAGGACCGGCAGGAAACAAACGTATTATGTCCCCGACGGTTCAGAAGCAGAATCGACTGATGATGCTCCTGCAGATTATCCTCAATCGCTTCCAGCAGGACCGAACTGAAATCAGACGGATTTCCCTGTTGCTGTTCCCGGTTCATATCCACCGTTACCACATGAGGCAGCCGGGCGGTACCATATCGTTGGTCAAGCGTATGAAGCGAATAACGCCCCTGCTGCGCAAAATAAAAACTCTCTAACGACGGCGTCGCCGATGACAATACGAACAGACAACGATGATGGAGACAGCGAAGTTTCGCCAGATCTCTGGCATGAAACCGTGGTGTTGCGGAAGATTTATAGGAATATTCCTGTTCCTCGTCCATCACGATCAGACCGATCTCGGACAACGGCGCAAAAATCGCCGAACGGGTACCGACAGCAATATTGGCAGATCCGTTTCTGACACGCTTCCATTCTTCCAGACGCTTGGACAATGACAGACCGCTATGAAACACCGCAACCCGCTCACCGTACCGGGCATTGAATTTCTGTAAAAGCTGCGGTGTCAGAGCAATCTCCGGCACCATCACGATCACGCCTTTATGATCTTCATTTGCCTGATCGATCAGCTTCATAAAGACAGACGTCTTACCGCTTCCGGTAATGCCATACAGTAAGGAAACGGAGGGCTGACCGCTGCGGTATTTTTCCGACAGTTCCTGATACACTTTCTGCTGCTGAGGGGTCAGCACCAGTTTCTGTTCCGGGAGTTCCGCAGAGACAGCCGGCTGAGCCGGCGGCTGTGCGTCATAATAAGCGCAGATTCCCTTTTTGACCAGATTATCGATCACGGCTCCGGACACACCCGTAAAATAAGACATTTCTTTTTTGGAAACGTCTCCTACCGAACGCAGGATTTGCAGGACTTCCTGTTGGGACGGAGTATAACGGTACTCGTTGTCATCCCGCAGCAGTGTGACCATACGGACACTTTCATCCTGCAGGCGTTTTCTGACCGCTTCCCGACGCAGGATCCGGCCTTTTCTGACCATATCCGTCAGCAGGGAATCTTCCGTCAGGCCTAAGTTTTTGAGCAGACGATCCTGTCTGACGGCAGTTTTTCTGGTTCTGAGATACATGACAACCTGCTTTTCCTGCTCCGTCAGATCCCCTTCCTCCATCGGTTCTGAAGGAAGGAAATACTCATAGGTGATCTTCACGGAAAGTCCCGTGGGCAGCATGGCCCGACAGGCATCGAATAAGGTACAGAAACAACGGTCTTTCATGGCCAGCGCAAGTCGGAGCAGTTCCTCTGACATGACAGGTTCTTTATCGATCAGTTCACTGATTGCTTTCAGTCCCTCTGCCGATGCTGAACGATGCACTTCCATGATCATTCCCTGACGCAGTTTTCCCTTGCCGAAGCTGATCATCACCCGGCATCCTGCCTGAGCAAGATGACTCACATCATCCGGAATCCGATAGTCATAAAGTTTATCGAAATGGAACGCCGTATTTTCAACAGCCACTCCGGCGATGACAAATGATTCAGTCATCCGTATCGGGCTCTAAGATAGCGTATTTATGGTT
>CACYCN010000270.1 GCA_902772895.1 uncultured Ruminococcus sp. | reverse complement strand
CATTCCCAATGCTGCAGACAACCGCTCAACATTGCTGCACTCACCGCTACACTTAGCATTACCCCAATCAAGCTATGTCTCTTCATCCGTCACCCTCCCGGTGGTACGCTGCGGCAAGCTGCCGCTCCTGTCTCACACTGACGCTGTCATTTCCAACGCCGTCTCCCGCCCTGAAAGAATCGCTTTCCGGCTTTTCCATGCAAAGGGAGCATTGACACTTTTTCCTTCATTCATGCGCCTGTTTTTCATTTTTGTATCACTCCGCCTGAATCAAAATCGACCTGCCGTCCGATTGTTCCTGTCCCACTGTTTCAGGCTGTCCGCTTCCGATAAGCGCAACCGCTGCGCAGCCCGAAGGCTGCTTAACGGCTGGCAAAAACGAACGGAAAGATATCCGGTCAGATAAGGGTACGGCCTTCGCAGTATTTACACTGGAGCATATCGCCGCCCAAAGGACGGAATATTTTGGGAAGATAGGATTCGACAGAGGTAATACAGTTAGGATTGCAGCACCTGACAGCATGGGTATCAATGCGGCGGGGCATCGGCTTACGGTCGGCATTTTCCAGCATTTTCAGAATCAGCGCCATCCGGGCATACATCCCGTAAACTGTCTGGATGAAATACTTGGCACGATCGTCATAGTCAACTTCTTCCGCAATTTCGTCAACTCTCGGTAAGGGATGAAGGATTTTCATATCCTTTCTTGCCAATTTCATTTTCTCACTGTCAAGGACAAAAACACCCTTCTGCTTTTCGTATTCTTCGGGGCTCTTGAAACGCTCACGCTGAATTCTCGTCATATATAAGACATCCAGCATCGGCAAAGCTTCCGCTAAACTCGGTACTTCGACATGACGACAACCGGAGGAATTCATGATATCCTTGATATACTGCGGTACCGATAATTCGGGGGTAGAAATCAACACAAAACGATTTCCCTTGAAATGCGACATGGTTTTGATGAGAGAATGCACCGTCCTGCCGTTTTTGAGATCGCCGCAAAGTCCGATACACATATTATCCAATGTGCCTTTTTCATTATATAGCGTCACAACATCCGTCAGAGTCTGGGTAGGATGCAGATGACCACCGTCTCCGGCATTGATAATCGGTGCCGCAGAATAGAGAGAAGCGGCTCTTGCGGTTCCTTCCAGCTGATGACGGATCGCAATGATATCCGCATAGCCGCCTACCACGGTAATGGTATCCTTCAGACTCTCGCCTTTTGAGACAGACGAATTCTGGGGATTGTCAAAACCGATCAGACTTCCTCCTAACCGCAGCATAGCGGTTTTGAATGACATCTGGGTACGGGTAGACGGTTCATAAAATAAGGTTGCCAGAATCTTTCCACGACAACTGTCTGCATAATCACAGGGTTTATCCATGATCATATTGGCCAGTTCGATAATTTCCATCAATTCTTCCGTTGACAGACTTTCCAGATCGATCAAATGCTTTGTTTTCATCAGAATCCTCCTTTTATGCTGATACTATTCTCACCGGAAACGACAGATAACGTCATTATGATCCGTATGTTTCACCCGCCGTCTGACGGAAAAATAGTATTTCATGGCTGCCATTACTGTTTTGGTGTTAGAAAGAAAGCCTGTCGTCAAAACGGCAGGCTTTGAAAAATCATTTATTGTTAAAGATCGTCATGATATCCATGAAGGAATCATCGGAATCATTGCTGGCAGGAGCTGCCGGCTTGGGAGCAGGCTTCGGAGCATTATTGACAGGAGCCTTGGTATTCGCATTCGGATATACCGGAGCAGGCTGTGAGGGAGCTTCCGAAGGAACGGGACGACTGTTATGATACATCGGCTGCTGATACTGCTGCGGTCTCTGATGAGATTTCTCCTGAGGCTTGGTCACGGTACCGAAACGTGCCGGATCCGGTCTGGGAGCTACCGCCGAACCATACTGAAAGGGAGAAGAAGGCTTTTTCTCTTCCTTCTTAACGCCCGGCATCGGAGCATAGCTGTCAGTGGTAGGGAAACCGGTCGCAATCACGATCACACTGATGGCATCTTCCATCTCTTCATCCAGAGCGGCACCCCAGATAATGATAGCGTTTTCATCAGCCTGTTCGGAGATCATCGTAGAAGCTTCCTGGATCTCGTCGAGTCCGATATCCGGAGAAGCCTTGATATTGACGATCAGACCCTTAGCGCCCTGAATAGAAGTACCGAGCAGGGGGCTGGAAATAGCATTCTGAGCAGCGATCTTTGCCTTATCTTTACCGGAAGCCACGCCGACACCCATCAGGGCATAGCCGGCATCCTTCATAACGGAAGTAACGTCCGCAAAGTCAAGGTTAACCAGACCGGGAATGACGATCAGATCCGTAATACTCTGTACGCCCTGACGAAGAACGTCATCGGCGGCAAAGAAAGCATTCTGGAGAGTGATCTTTTCCTCACTGATATGCTTCAGTCTTTCATTGGGGATCACGATCAGAGAATCCACATGCTGTTTCAGCTTCTGGATACCCTGTTCTGCCTGTTCCATACGGCGCTTACCTTCGAACAGGAAAGGTGTTGTCACGATACCGACGGTCAGGATACCCATTTCCTTTGCAATTTCAGCAACGATAGGTGCCGCACCGGTACCGGTACCGCCGCCCATACCGGCAGTAATAAATACCATATCCGTATCCTTCAGCAATTCCGCAATCACTTCACGGCTTTCTTCCGCAGCTTTTTCGCCGACTTCGGGCTTGGAGCCTGCGCCCTTACCGTGTGTGATTTTCTCGCCGATCTGAACCTTCTGAGTAGCCTTGGAACGGTTGAGTGTCTGTTTATCGGTATTGATGGAGATGAACTCCACACCGCTGACATACTCTACCATGCGGTCGATCGCATTACCGCCGCCGCCGCCGACTCCGACTACTTTAATATGTACGATGCTCTCCACTTCATTTTCAAATTCGTAAGGCATTGTGATACTCCCTTCAAAATTAACATCTGACAGAATTGGAATTTCTCATTCTGACGCTATTTTATGATGACCATACAACTACTATTAATTTACCACTTTTTCAACCAAAATTCAATATCATAAATGACATTTTCAACAGATTTATCATTCTATGGATATATTGAGGTATTTTGAGGCTCTTTTTTGTGGATTATGACAATCCGCTTCTTTTTCACAATCATGAATTATTCCGCAAAATAGAGTTGTCCGTTTTCATCATATTGATAACCGGTTCCGTCGCCGGGGTTCTGATACCAATCATTCGTATAATCCTCCTGATAGGGATTCTCATTGGAATCCGTTCCGCCGCCGTCATAAGTATTATCCGTATCATCATTATCGTAATTATCATCGTAATTATCATCATTATTATAATCATAATTATTATCAACATAAGTATTATCATCGGTATTTTCGTTGTCAGAGCCGATATCGCCCGTACCTCCCGGAACATAGGGGAAAAAAATGGGTGTTTCTTGTGACTGAGACGGCTCGGAACCGGTACCAGAAGATTCCGGCTGGGAAGACGACGACGGTGAACCGGACTGTGAACTGTCCTGAGAAGCCGTCCCGGACGACTCCTGTTGTTTATGATCCGAAGACTGCGCCGAACTTTCGACAGATTCCTCCGGCTTCTGGGAATTATAATAGGACTTGCCGCCTTCTGAAGAGCAGAGTGAGACATCCAGAATTCCCTTATCCTCTTCACTCAGACTTTTCTCGATAATTTTCTGAGCGGTTTTCATTTTATAATCGATACTCTCCGGCGGACCCAGAATAATTTTGAGCCCGTTCTGCCGCTGAAGACTGATCTTGGCAAGATTAGAGATATCAATGATTTCAAGAGTACCGAGGTGATATTTATCCGCCGCTTTGAGGATCTCTTCCAGATATTCTTCTACGTTTTCATTTTTATAATGCACCGCAGAGCTCAGTTCCGGCGTTTCCAGTTTAGCTCCCATGATCATAGGAACATCCGTCTGTTTACTGTCGGCAATATCGATAATTTTACCGCTTTCGCTGAGCAGGACATATTTGCCATCACTTTCGATCACAGAAGTCGGTACCGCTTCTTCTACGGCAATGACAATTTTATCAAACAGTTTTTTATGAATACTTACCTTTTCAATATAGGGAAACTTCTCCCAGATTTCCTTTTCCCCGGGACCGGTATTGCATAAAATCCAGTTATCCCCTTTATTGATCATACTGGAAGCAATGATATCATTATTATCATAACGGGTGGTTCCCTCTACCTCGATCTCGTCAATCTTGAAAAAGACCGTCAGAGACAAAATACAGCATACCGCTAATAACAGAATGATCGTCAAAGCATAGAACAATACCCGTTTGACCTTCCGTTTATAAGGACTGCTGGGTTCTTTGGCAGGCGGCAGGGGTCTGACATAATGCAGACTGCTTTCTCTGTCAGGTTTTTTCAGCACATCCTGGGCATCTTCATCCACACTGCCCCGATCAGGAGACATTCTCTGGATCTCATCGGCATTTTCCAGCTTCACGCTGTTTTTACTGCGATTCTTTTTGAGACTGGTATTACTGATCCGTTTCACGGGTTGTGAAGCGGGGTGTTTTTTCGGTTGGATCTTAGCGGGGGTAGGTTTCTTCACGTTTTGTTTTTTCGGGGGAGTTCCCTTCGGTTTTTTTGCCATTTCTCATTCCCCTCTGTAAGAAAGATTGCTGACGTCAGTCCTGGTTCTTCGCCACAGCCATGACTTCAATGATGATGGAATAGATGCGTTTGGAAGCATCGTCAATTGCCATCTTCCGGGCGTTCCGGGAATATTCTTCCAGACGCCCGGGATCAGAGGCCAGACGGTCAATTTCTTCGGTCAGTTTTTCAGGTGTCAGATCTTTTTCTTCGATCATGACAGCGGCGTTCTGATTCACCAGCGCCATGGCATTATGATACTGATGATTTTCTGCCACATTAGGGGACGGAATCAGAATAGAAGGTTTACCCTTGACCTGAATTTCACTCAGGGTAATTGCGCCGGCTCTGGCGATCACAAGATCGGCAGCCGCCAGACAAACGGGCATATCATTGATATATTCCCGGATATCAAGGTTTTGGGCGTGTTCCAGATCGGCGCCCTTTTCCTTCAGCAGATCGGGGAACCATTTTCCGTACTGTCCATAGGCATGAATATGCTGATATTTCCCGTCACAGGCGCTGCGGGCAATGACATCCGCCAGGGAACGATTGATTATTTCGGCGCCGAGACTGCCGCCGAAGGAAAGGATCACCGGTCTGCCGTCAAGACCAAGCTGTTTTCTGGCAGCCTCCTTATCCTGTTTCAGGATCTCTCCACGGACAGGGTTACCGGTTTCCACAAAATGACAGTTTCCTTTAAAATGTTCTTTGGCTGCGGGCATCGCCAGCATGACCCTTGTGACCATTTTGGAAAGCATTTTATTGGTAATACCGGGATAAGCATTCTGTTCATGAATCAGCGTAGGGATTCCCATTTTGGCAGCGGCACGGATCACGGGTCCGCTGACATAACCGCCGGTTCCGATACAGACATCGGGCTGGAATTCCCGGATGATTTTTTTAGCGGCTTTACCGGCAGAAATGGCTTTTTTGACGGTAACGAAGTTATCCTTCAGCGCCCCGAGAGAGACCTTTCTGCGGAATCCCTGCACGGTAATACCGCGGAATTCAAAGCCGGCCTGAGGCACCAGACGTTCTTCCATACCGCCCTTGGCGCCGATATAAAGAATTTCCGCTTCCGGCTGACGTTCTCTGACATAACCGGCGATAGCGAGTGCCGGATTGATATGTCCGGCGGTACCGCCGCCTGCAAATAGTACTTTCATGATAACACTCCCTTATACCTTTTCAAGATTGGACGTCCGGGAAATGGAAAGAACAATTCCCATCTGTGCCAGCAGCATAATCAGCGAGGAACCGCCGTAGCTGAAAAACGGAAGACTGATACCGGTATTCGGCAGCCAGTCGGTAATAACCATGATATTCAGAATCACCTGCAGGCCGATCTGAGCGGAAAGACCGATTCCCAGCAGGGAACCGAATTTATCCTTGGCTCTCATGGAAAGGGTGATACCTCTCCACACCAGCAGGGCAAAGATACACAGGATAATGGCAGCGCCGACAAATCCCAGTTCCTCACAGACCACCGCAAAGACAAAGTCATTCTGTACTTCCGGGATATAGAGGTATTTTTGTCTGGACTGACCCAGTCCCAGTCCCCAGATACCGCCGGAACCGATGGCATAAAGAGAGTTACGGGTCTGATAGGTCTGCTGCCACATCTCGTCGGTAGTATAGTTAAGAGCCTGCCCCCAGCCGTCAAGACGTTCCATGGCATAACCGAGCATACCGGTCACGATCAGTCCGAATACGACAACGACAAGCAAGCATCCGGCAATGACGAAATAGCGAAGTTTTACACCGCTGATAAACATCATCAGCACGATCAGCATGGCGATAATGACGATACCGGAATAATGGGGTTCCATAATGAGCAATCCCGAGATTACCACCAGAAGAATAATGGCAGGCAGCACCCCATAACGGAAGGTATCCATTTTTTTGAAGTATCTCGAGCCCCAGTGCGCCATAAAGAGGATAACCGCAAATTTAGCGATCTCCGAAGCCTGAATATTGAACGAACCGATACCGATCCAGCGGTGAACCCCCGTTCTTGACGGAACCATGAGAGTCACAACCAGCGTTATCAGCGCCAGCAGCAGGATCGGATACGCCAGTTTATGAAAATGGTGATAGTCAAAATAGGACACCACAATCATTGCCGCAATACCGATCACCGCATAGATTGACTGTCTGATGAGGTAGGTATAGCTATTCCCGGTATATTCCAATGAAGAGGGGTAGCTTGCCGAGAACATCATAATCAGTCCGATAATCAGCAGTACGATTACCAGAAACAGGAAGGTCATATCCATTCCCAGACGTATCGAAAATATTTTCAGTCTTTTCTTGACCTTCTTAGGAATATTCAGTTTTGTTACATTATCTTTCTCCGGTTTTTTCCCCGGAGGCGGCGACGGTGACGGAAGCGGCAGCTTCCTTGCCGGCGCAGAATCCATTCTTGCCACTCAAATCTCTCCTTTTCCCGGCAGTTCCTGTCCCCTGCCAAAGGCTCATAGACCCGTGTGTTCGTGATATGCCCGTTCCGCCTGCTTCTCTGGCGCATTTTCCCTCCATGTCCACGATCCCGGAACACTCTCTGCAAGATATACGGCAACATAAATACAGCATAAACACAGACGGCGCGGTTACTTCATCAGAAAAAGCAGATGTATCAACGAATCCTGCACTGCGTCTGACCATGTCGGGACGCAGTCCCTGCACCCGTTATCAAAAGCATCCATTTGCTCCGCAATCAATTCCTTTGTTTTGGCTATTATGATTTTGGATTGCTATAAGCCTTCAGGGGGTCTTTCCTGCCAATTCTGTCTATTATCCTTGTTTTCGTTTATCCTTGTTTTCGCTTATCTCTGTTATCGCATTCGGAGAACCATCCATAAGATGATGGTGATTGATCATCTTCTTCAGCCCACCGGTGTACTGAGGGAGAAGGTCGGAATCTGATAGTGGCCGTAGGCGACCAGAAAGACTGCCAGACTGCCGCAAAGAACCGTAAAGATACTAAAGATGACAACAATTTTAACCTCAGACCATCCGCACATTTCAAAATGATGATGAATCGGGCTCATCTTAAAGAGGCGTTTCCCTTTTGTTGCCTTAAAGTAGGAAACCTGCAGAATCACAGAAAACATCTCGATAATATAGACCAATCCGATGAGAATCAGAATAATGGGCATATCCAGCGCAAAAGCCAATGCGCAGACAAATCCGCCCAGATATAATGAACCGGTATCCCCCATAAACACCTTTGCGGGATGGAAGTTCCAGATCAGGAATCCCAGACAGCCTCCTGCCATTGCTGCGCCCATGATAGAAACACCCAGACGGCCCACATAGCTGGCAATCAGCATAAAGAAAATCGATACAAAGAAGGTTACGGAACCGTTCAGTCCATCGATACCGTCCGTTAGATTCACGGCATTGACAATTCCCACAATCAGAATTGCCGAGACAGGATAATAGAAAATCCCCAGATCCACACTTCCGGCAAACGGAATAAAGGTACTGGTATTTCCCCCGAACATGGCGACCGTCACCAGATAGGCGATGGCGACAATAAACTGCAGGATCAGTTTCTGCAGCGCCGTCAGACCCAAGTTTCTCTTTTTGACCGCCTTGATATAATCGTCAATAAACCCGATAGCGCCAAAGCATAATGCCATGAACATTCCGCCAAAGATTTTGGCATTCATCAGCATGGTCTCCGGAGCCGAAAACAGATGAAACAGTACAATACAGACTGTTCCGATCACAATACTTGCCATAATAAACATAAAGCCGCCCATAATGGGAGTCCCCTGTTTACTGTCATGCCATTTTGGTCCTTCATCACGAATCGTCTGTCCGAAATGGATTTTCTTCAGAAACGGCACCAGCCACAAGCCAAATAAGCTTGCGGCTGCAAAAGCGGCGCCGGCTGCAATCATCGTCCAGATCCCTGTCATATCCAAAATTCCACCTTTCCGTCCCTTATCCTGTACATTCCTCTCCTGACAGAATAACTGTTAGCGTTTTCCTTTTATCCGGCCATCCAAAGACAGCCTCCGAACAGTGCCGTATCATGGGATACGGTAACCGTTATCGGTTAAAATAGCCCAGGATCGCCGCCAGTGGTATCCCGGCAGCGGTCAGTACAGAGGTGCATGCCAAAACTTCCTCCACCGTATGAAGCGCCGTATTGATTCTCACACGACTCAGAATACCGCCGCAGACCACATCAAAAACCGCTTCCTCTCCCTGAATTTCCAGATGACGGCATCTTACCTCAGCCGAGTAATGATCGGCTGAATAGGTAATCAGTTTCCGGATCTTCTCCGACTCCGTGAAGGAAGCTTCATAGGGTGCGGTTACCCGACGGAATCCTGCCAGTACGGACAAATCCTTACAGGTTTCATCCACCAGCGCCGTATCCGCAATCACACCCTTTGTCTGTGCAAAAGCGGCATCCTGTGAGATGAGGAAGTCGATATGATCGGACAGTTCCTCAACGCCGGTCTGAAAGGAACAGTAATTCAGAACATCCGCTATCAGTTCCACCATCCGCTGATGATTCCGGCATATCACAAGAATCAGCTTCGGATACTGTACCGTTTTGATTGTATTGGTCATACTGAACACCTCCGCTTTTCGCACCCCGGGCACAAGCCGTTTTGTCATTCCATAGTTTTACTGTTCCTGCTACATGATCCCGTTATCCTGGTTAAACGTAATGGTGATAACGGTATAAGGATCCACTTCCGTATCGGGCGGGATATCCTGTTTTTTCGCATAGCTGCTGCCGGCGCTGGATACCGAACCCTTGATACTGATATTCAGCAGCGCCGCCGCTGCCAGTTCATTGACTTCATTCAGTGACATATTCGAGAAGTCAGGCACTTTAATTTTGGTAATCTGCGGATCGGTATCCGTATAGAGAATCACCGTACCCTCCTTCGGCATCGTGGAATAAGCCGTCGGATTCTGTGCCATAACGGTATCGCCGCTGCCGACCACCACGGATTTCAGTCCGCTGTCATGAATCAGCTTTTCGGCATCCTTTACGCCGGCGCCCACATAAGCCCCGACTGTCGTATCGAGATTACCGATTTCGGCATTCGAATAAACCTTCTCCACTCCGAGATACGGCAATACGTCACTCAGAATATTCCGGAAACAGGGTCCTGCTACTGCCGAACCGTAATAGTTGATTTCCGGATCAGGGGTATCGAAATAACAGATCAATGCCACTTCCGGATCATCCGCCGGCGCAAAGCCGCAGAAAGAACCGATATAGTCATCTGTCGGATTACCGTCATCATCTACTTTTTTCTGAGAGGTACCGGTCTTGCCGGCGATACGGTAACCGGCAATATAGCCGTTGGTACCGCCGCCGCTGAGTACATTATTTTCCAGCATCTTACATACCTGTTTGGAAACCTCTTTTGAGATTGCCTGATGACGGACGGTCGGTTCCGTGGTTTTGACCACATTACCGCCGGTGTCGGAAATACCGGATACCACATAGGGACGCATCAGATTTCCGTCATTGGCGATGGCAGCGCACGCCGACAGCATCTGAATCGGCGTGATCTTGAAGTTCTGACCAAAGGACGCTACCGCCAGATCGGTCAGATCCATTCCGCATACGCCGTCATGATTAAAGAAGTAGTCGTCGCTTTCACCGGGCAGGTCGATACCGGTTTTTTCGGACATTCCGAAAGCGACATAGTATTCATAGAACTTTTCCCGTCCTAACAGATTACCCATCTGCATGAATGCCGGGTTACAGGAATTACAAAGTGCTTCTTCCAGCGTCTGATCACCGTGACCGCTGGACAGCCAGCAGGTGATCGCTCCCGAACCTTCAAAGGGAATATAGGAACCGCTGCATTCAAAGGCTTTGGTACCGTTTTTATATAATCCTTCCGACAATACCGCCGAAGCCGTTACCATCTTGAAAACGGAACCGGGGATATACGTATCACTGACACCTTTATTACGCCACTGCGCAGACTGTGCCTTGATCGTTGCTTCCTCCTGCTCATCCTCCGGCAGCAGTTCGATTGCCTTGGCTACCGATTCGTCCGCAATCTTGAAAGGTTCATTCGGATTGAACGATCCTTCACAGGCAAATCCCAGAATCGCACCGGTCTTGACATTCATCATGATCGCGCAGCCTCTGTTTTTCACCTGAAACTCCTCAATCGTTTCACGGACATACTTTTCCATCACACTCTGGATATATTCGTCAATGGTAAGTGTCAGATTATAGCCGTCTATCGCTTCTACCTTCTGTTCATATTCATAAGGCATTTCTTCACCGGCGGCATTTCTGGCAATCACCAGACGGCCGGGTTTACCGGTCAGGTATTCGTCATACTGATACTCAATACCGGACAGACCCTGACTGTCGGATCCCACAAAACCCAGTACATCCGCCAGAAAGTTATCATGGGTATAATAGCGTTTATAGTTTTCAACCGACTTGATCACACCCGAAATGCCGTATTCGTCATAGATATCGGCGGCAAATTTCAGGACCTTATCCTTGACGTCCGTATCCACCTTTCTCTTGACAACAGAGTAATAGTTATCACCCTCTGTCTGTTCATACACATCTTCCTTTTTCAGACCGAGAATTTCCGCCAGACCTTCCGCCACAATATTCCGTGCCTTATCGGTCTTGAAATTCGCAGGTTCCAGAACGATATCCCAGACGGTAACGCTCTGGGCAAGAATATTCCCGTTACGGTCATAAATACTGCCTCGTTTTGCCGAGATAGTGGTATCTTTCAGTTGTTGTTCCACAGCCTTCTGCTGCAGTTCCTCCGCCATATATGTCTGGAGGAATAATAATCTGGCGGCAACCATTCCAAACCCCAGTACAATGATAATGACCATCAGAATCACTGACCGGCTCCAGAGTTTTGCCGATGCTCCTCTTTTTGCCAAGCGGCATCCTCCTTTCCTTCTTCTCTTATCCCTTTCCAAAGACTTCCCTGTCATGTTCAGGCACTCCTGAACTACCGCGCTGTGAGTACCGCCTCCCCCAAAATACATCCAAAACCATGAACGGTTAGCCATCTCCGGTTCCGGAGACACATTCTTCCGGAGGATAAAAAAGAGGGGGATGGTATCAAAGCATGGCGACCAGGCAGTCTCGCTTTTGTTACATCCACCCTTGTAAGCAGGAGTGACAGGAGATCGTCACGTCCCTAATATTTATTTACAAACAGGCACTAATATGATTATGCGTAAGAACTACTTGGAACGGTCAAACAGTCGGGCAAAGGAATCAAAGAAACTGTTGCTTCCCTCTCCGTCAACGATCTGACCAAAATCACCGTCTGCCAGAGAAACAAATTCTTTCTGGGCGCTGTTTGCTAATGTCATGCCGAGATTCTGCTCTGCATATTGCTTGACTAATTCGGAGGTCAGCTTTCTGTCAATCTGGAGCTGATACTGCGCCTGAAGATTCTTCTGATTTTCGATCGTCTGATTGGCAGTAAGGATTTTCTCATTGTACTCGTTGATCAACACATTATTATATACTATCAAAGAACAAATGGCTGTCACTGCAATCGTCAACAGTGAAATCACTAAAATTAAAACAGGATTACGTTTTCTTCTCTGAGCCTTCTCCGAAGTATCGGTATCCAGTTTGATGATATTGGTTCCGGCTTTTTTCTCTGCCTTCTCGGATTTATTCTTGTCAGAATCGGAACGCTTTGTTTCCGGCTCAAACAACGATAAATCATAGGCCAAGCCATGATTCTTATGTTCAGACACCACCGTTACTTCCTTTCTTAGAACGGATCATCAGATGATCACATTCTTTATTTTTTCGCAGCATCTCAGCTTAGCGCTGCGGCTGCGTGGATTTTCTGTTAATTCTTCTTCCCCCGCTTCCACCGGTTTCCGGTAAATCAATTTTGCCTGCGGGGTTTTGCCGCAGACGCAAACCGGAAAATCCTTCGGACAGGTACAACCCGTACACCAGGATGCCATACGCTGTTTGACGACCCGGTCCTCCAACGAATGAAACGTGATGACCGATAATCTTCCTCCCGGATTCAGCACCTCAAATGCCCGGTCCAGTCCTTCCGATAATCTGTCAAGTTCCCCGTTGACGGCGATCCGCAGCGCCTGAAAAGTTTTTCTGGCAGGATGTTTCTCATGGCGTTTGGCAGGAGGATAAGAAGCCTTCACAATTTCCGCCAACTGCAGCGTTGTTGTGATAGGAGTCTTTGCTCTTTCCCGTTCGATGGACCGTGCAATGTTCCGGGCAAATTTTTCTTCCCCATAGGTAAAGAGGATCCGCACCAGTTCATTGTATGACAGCGTATTCACCAGATCCGCAGCACTCTGACCGCTCTGACTCATCCGCATATCCAGCGGCGCATCGCTATGATAAGAAAAGCCCCTGCCTGCCGTGTCAAGCTGATGGGACGATACACCGATATCCAACAACACTCCGTCCAGCCCTTCTGTCTGAAGCGTGGAGAGAATCGTCGGAATCTCTGAAAAATTTGATTGTACAACCGATACATTCTCATATCCGCCAAAGCGTTCCCGAAGTACCTCAATTGCATCCGGATCCTGATCGACACAGATCAGCCGTCCGTTTGTCAGTCGTTTCAGTATTTCGGCGGAATGTCCGCCGCCGCCTGCCGTGCCGTCCAGATAGACGCCGTCCGGCCGGATATGGAGAGATTCGATCGTTTCCTGCAGCAAAACCGATCTGTGTGAAAACTCCATGACTCACCGTCCTAAATTTCGTACAAGTTCATGACCTCAAGGACTTGACTTTCCGAGATCGCTTCGTTATACTGATTCCAGCGGTCATAATCCCAGATCTCCACACGGGAACCGGTACCGATGATCATCACGTCCTTATCCAGATGGGCATAACTGCGCAGCACCGGCGGAATGAGGACACGTCCCTGTTTATCGGGGATCAGCTCGGCAGCACTCGAAAACAAAAAGCGCTTCAGATCTTTTGTCTGAGCGGTAGGAAGGGAACAGATTTTCTGACCAAGTTCTTCCCAGGCCTGTTTGGACAGGACGGTAATGGACTCGTCTGTTCCTTTTGTGGCATAGAAAACCTCACCAAGTTCCTCTCGGAACTTGGCGGGCATGATGACTCGACCTTTTGCGTCGATATTATGCTGAAAGGAACCCATCAACATGAATCGTCACCGTTCTGGGAAAAAGACACATCATTCTCCCTGATGTGCCACTTCCCTCCACCTTTCACCACTTAATAACATTATTATAAAATATCTCCGTGAAAATTGCAAGTTCATTCCGGAATTATTCTTTGACTTTTTAGAAAAAAGCAGAGAATTTTTCTCACATAACATTAAAATCACAAAAATTTAAAACAAACGTTCGATAAACATCGTGAATAATCTCTCAAATACGGGACAACCTAACATTATCAAACACGGTGGTGAGAACAATGCTCTATCTTTCTTCCTTTATTATAGGGGGTTTATTCTGCGTAATTGCTCAGATTCTGATTGACAAAACAAAAATCACACCGGCACGGATCCTGGTAACCTATGTCTGCGCAGGAGTGGTACTGACAGCGGTCGGCATCTATGAACCCTTAGTCAACTTTGCCGGAGCAGGCGCTACAGTACCGCTGACCGGTTTCGGCTATTCCCTCGCCAAAGGCATTGAAGAATCCGTTGCCAATGACGGATGGCTGGGTGCGTTCAGCGGAGGACTGACTGCCTGTTCTGCCGGCATTGCCGCAGCGATTTTCTTTGGTCTGCTTGCTGCCCTTCTTCACAGAAGCCGGAAATAATATTCCACAGTCCCCTGTCATAGCCCTTTCTGTCAGCACAAATTGATTGATGATATCAAAATCCCTTTGTTTTCCGGCACCCATCCGCCACAGAAAACAAAGGGATACATGATTCTACATTATATTACAGATAATACAAGATAGCATACCCCATGCGCCGGACTGCCTGTCAGCATAGTGTCACTGATTCCGTATCATGCCGCCGCCCAGCAGAATATCCCCGTCATAGAAAACGATCGCCTGACCGGCAGTAATCGCGCGCTGCGGTTGGTCAAAGACAAACAACAGGCTGCCGTTTTCCGGAGGATACAAGGTACCGGGCTGTTCCTGATGACTATAGCGGATCTTTGCCGAAACACGGAGCGGTCGGGTAGGTTCCGCAATGGAGACCCAGTTGAGATCCTCCGCCGTAACGGTTGTGGAAAACAGATCCTCATTACTGCCCAGTACAACGGTATTGGCTGCAGGGTCCTTGGCAATCACATAAGCCGGCTTACCAAGGGCAATTCCCAAACCCTTACGCTGCCCGATGGTATAGCGGATCATCCCGTTATGCTGTCCGAGAACATTGCCTTCCTTATCGATAAAATTCCCCTTCGGAAAATGCTGACCGGTCGTGGACTCAATGAAACGGGCATAATCACCGTCCGGTACAAAACAGATATCCTGACTGTCAGGTTTGGCGGCATTGATCAGTTCATATCGTTCTGCCAGAGCCCTGGTTTCCGTTTTAGTCAGTTCACCGACCGGGAATAATGTTTTCCGGAGCTGTTCCTGGGTCATGCCATACAGAACATAACTCTGGTCTTTCGAGATATCTCGCCCTTTTTTCAGACAGTATCTGCCGGTTGATTCGTCATAGAACCGCCGTACATAATGACCGGTAGCGATATAATCCATACCCAGTTCTTCGGCGCGCCGGAGCAGGGCATCGAATTTCAGATAACGATTACAGTCGATACAGGGATTCGGCGTCATTCCTTCGATATAGGAACGGTTGAATTTATCAATGACACATTCTTTAAAACGATCGCCGAAATTAAAAACATAATGCGGGAATCCCAGTTTAAATGCCACGGAACGGGCATCTTCCACATCATCAAGGGAACAGCAGGTTTTTTCACGGTCAAGATCAATTTCTTCATTGGTAAACAGCCGCATGGTAGCGCCTGTCACGTCATATTGTTCCTGCAGCAGAACTGCCGCTGCAGAGCTGTCTACGCCGCCGCTCATGGCGACAAGCACTTTTTTGCGTTGGTTCACGTCATTCCCTCCTGTTCATTCCGCATTGATAACATCCCAGGGAGTAAGCATTCCGAGGATTCTTCCCTGAGAGCTGCCGTTATCGGTAATAAAGATCGCCGCCAGACGCTTACTGCGCTGAGAGCGTTTTTCAAATTCATTTCTGACTTCAAAGAGCGAGGCATCCGGCGAGAGAAACAGGAACTTTTCATTTTCATGACGTTCTGTCGGCAGAAACTCCCGGAAATCTCCGATCAGCATTTCATCATTCAGCTGCTGCAATCCGTTTTTCAAGGCAAACCCGAAGAACGTACCGATACTGAATACACCGATAAAGCTGCCGTTTTCCAGTACGGGGACATGAGAAAATCCCAGTTTCTGCATTTTTTTCATCACAGTCTGCGCCTTCTGATTGGGACTGGTTTTAATGATATCGTCAAAATGAGTAGCATACCGGATTGCCAGCGGCGGGGTACGCAGATAATGAATGACATCATCCAGAAATCCGATCATTGATTCTGACGGTTCCACCACCGGTTCCCCGCCTTCTTCGGCATG
>CACYCN010000269.1 GCA_902772895.1 uncultured Ruminococcus sp. | reverse complement strand
CGTAAAAAGAAGTCTGAAGCTGCTCGTAAGCGTAAGTACAAATAATTTTGTATTTTACACAGAAATTTAAGGGTATTTCCATCAACGGTTCAGGTACTTGCTAAGTCGGACTGTGCCTTGATGGGAGTACCCTTTTTGTATCAAAGGAAGGAATGATCATGAAAACCATCTTATTCGGCGGCAGCTTTGACCCGATCCATAACGGTCATATCCAGCTGCTGCAAGCTTTCGAAGAAGTGATTCAACCCGATCGCATTGTCCTAATGCCGGCGTATGTTTCGCCCTTTAAACAAGGCCGAACCGTTACCGATGCTTCCCATCGTCTTGCCATGTGCCGGCTGGCTTTCCGGGAACGCAGTGACGTGATCGTCAGTGACTGGGAACTCCGCCGCCAGGGTGCCAGCTATACCTATCAGACACTTGAAATGCTGGCAGAATCCGTCGGAAACGGCACGATCTATCTGATCACCGGAGCGGATATGTTTCTGTCCATCGACCGATGGCGCTGTCCTTCCGTCATCTTCCGTCACGCCGTTATCGGCAGTATCCCCCGTAACCAGGACGATATCCGTATCCTGCAGCAAAAAGCCGACTATCTTCATGCCGTCGGCGCCCGGACACTGCTTTTAGATACCGCTGTCATGACGGTATCCTCTACCGAGATCCGTCAAAAACTCCGTACAGGTGACAGTATCGCTTCCCTTGTTCCGGAATCCGTCGCTCAATATATCCATACGCATCAACTCTATCAGGAACTGCCGGATGATAACGGCATTCTCTGACAGGATCCCACTTCAAGGGAAGTCTGACAGAAAAATTCGGTTACCGGAGGGAACGTCATGTCAAAAAACAAAACCCATATCCTGATACTTGCCATTTATACCATTCTGTTCTATGCGGCATGGGCGGTTTATACCACCCTGTTGAAGGAACCGATGACTGCTGCCGTCGGCAACGAATATATCAGCACTTTTTTGTCGGAGGGCGTGATCAAGAATCTGATCTGGACATTGCCGGCAATCCTGCTGATCGCTCATTTCCGGGAAGAAATGGCGATCGGTCTGAAAGAGATGCTGCATCTGCACAAGGCAGACTGCAGGTATCTGTTATATCTGATCCCGTTATTCCTGTTTGTGGCAGGTTCTCAGCTGCTGAACCGTCACAGTCTGACCGTCAGTCAGACGTTTACTCCTTCCTTGATCATTATGATTGTATTCGTAGGTTTCAATGAAGAGATCGTATTCCGGGGAGTATTCCTGAACGTTTCCCTCCGATACGCCGACAATTCTTTCAAACGTACCATGGCATTTGGCATCAACGCCGTCATGTTTCTTTTGATCCACTTTCCCAAATGGATCAGTCAGGGCACTTTAGGAACCGCTTTTTCCGGATTCGGTTTTCTGACCGTTATGATCCTCAGCGTATTGTTCAGTTACTGTTTCATGAAAACCAGAAGTATCTGGATCCCGGTCATTCTTCATTCCCTGTATGATCTGACGGTCATTCTGCTGGTATAAAATATGCAGGCGCAGGGACTTGTTGAAGAAGCCGCCAACATAGAAAAAATCGTGAAAGATGCTTGAAAGAACAGGAAAATGTTGCTATAATGAAAAAGTATTGAAATCATTTCGGAGTGGATGAAAATGAATTATAAAGCCTATGAGGAAATCATCAGTAAACGGATGAAATCGGCACGCTTCAAACACTCGAAAAACGTCGCCAAAGAAGCGGTCCGACTCGCCAAAAAATACGGCGCCGATCCTAAGAAAGCCGAAATTGCCGGCATCCTTCACGACGCTACCAAAGAAACCGATGAAAAAGAACAAATGGCATTGATCCGGCGTGCCGGGATCGAACTGTCCGAAATGGAACGTTCCTCTCCCAAGCTATGGCATGCGATTTCCGGCAGCGCCTTTGTACAGGTGGAACTGGATGTCACTGATCCGGAAATCATTGATGCGATCCGGTATCATACCACCGGACGTGCCGGTATGACCCTGCTCGATAAAGTGATCTTTATTGCGGATTTCACTTCTGCCGACAGAGATTATGACGGCGTTGATAAAATGCGCAAGGTTGCCGATAAAGATCTGGACGAAGCCGTTCTGGAAGGAATGTCCTTTACCATCGCTGACCTCGCCCAAAGAAAACTGACGATCGCGCCCGATACCTTCCGGGGCTATAACGAAATGGCTGCCCTGAAAGCGAAGAAAAAATAAAAGATAAAGGGTAAAGAAAGAATGAAAGACTAATATGTTAAGGAGGTCATTCCATGACATCACTCGAAACGGCAAAAATGGCCGTAAAAGCACTTTGTGAACGAAAAGGCGAGGATATCCGTCTGATCAAGATCCGTGATATCTCCTCTATCGCCGATTATTTCGTCATCGCAACCGGCTCCTCCAATACCCACGTCAAATCACTGGCGGATAATGTGGAATTCCGTCTGGATAACGGCGGTATCAGTGTGAGCCATATCGAAGGCTACCGCTCCGATTCCTGGATCCTGCTGGATTATGTTGACGTGATCGTCCACGTCTTCTCGGAGGAAGCCAGAGATTATTATAGTTTAGAACGCCTGTGGCAGGACGGCGAAACCGTCAGCATTGCCGATATCGAAGAAATGCCCCTGCAGGATCTGTTCCCGTCACAGCAGCAGTCATAAAAAGGAGAGAAACATATGAAATACGATCATAAAGGTATGGAAGAAAAATGGCAGAAAAAATGGGAAGAGGCAGGCAT
>CACYCN010000268.1 GCA_902772895.1 uncultured Ruminococcus sp. | reverse complement strand
GTATGCGAACGACAGCGCGAATTGGGAGCGCAGGCTCTGCGCCGCAACTGAGGGTTGCTTGCATAAAGAGGGGATGTGTATTAGAATAAGTGACGAGGAGGTGTTTCTATGAACACAAAAGATATCTTACTGGAACTCAGAACCAAACACGGACTGTCACAGGATGAACTTGCCAAAAAGGTCTTTGTGACAAGACAGGCAGTCTCCCGTTGGGAAAACGGCGAAACCGTACCAAATACGGAAACATTGAAACTTCTTTCCGGGCTTTTTAACGTATCCATCAATACGCTGCTCGGAACCCCTCAAAAACTGATCTGTCAGTGCTGCGGGATGCCGCTGGAAGAAACCGTTATCAGCAGAAATAAGGACGGAACACCAAATGAATCCTATTGTAAATGGTGCTATGCCGACGGAACCTATACCTACAGCAATATGGATGATCTGATCGAAGTATGCGTCCGTCATATGGTGAACGAAGATTTCTCCGAAGAACAGGCACGTTCTTATCTGAAACAGGTGATTCCTGAACTGGATTACTGGAAACATTATCAGGAACTCGGTGATGACGGTCAATTTGAAGCCTTTAAACAACAACTGATACAGGAAATCAATGACCTTCAGATCGAAGGAATGCCCCGGCTTGAAAAACTGAATGCGCTTGTGGGAAAATATGTCAATCTGGAATACCGTCTTCCTAACGGAAGGAAGGTAAAATTTCTGGATGACGGGACGACCTATCTGGGAAATCAGCTTGCCTGCGAGTTTGGCGGAGAACGCTGTTTCGGGGTTCTTGCCAATATGGACTTCATCCTGATCTGTACGTATGAAAAGGACGGCGTTAATCCTGAACTGGTACTTTATCAAAAAAGATAATTTCATCCGTCCGCACCTGTCCGGATTCCGGAGATTTTCCTATTCTGTTTTGTCTTCCCTGCCATTTTCATCATAGAATCATAGAATCATATAAAAACTCTCGTCACTGACATCGGCGTAACGATATCAATGACGAGAGTTTTCTTGCCGTTGACGGCAGAATCTCACAGACCGGTCCATTTATAAAGTCTCTTGCGGACTTCCCGCAGAATTTTGGTATCATTTTCGTGACTGCACAGCTTCATCGCATCCTCAATGGAAACCCACAGATAATAATCAATTTCACTCGGCTGTACACTGACTGTCGCATCCGTTGCCCGCGCTAAAAAGAAAACAACCTGTTTCTTGATCTTGCCGAACGGACGGTAAATACTCGTCTGACGGAAATTCGGTTCAATGATGACATTCAGACCGGTTTCTTCTTTAATTTCCCGCAGAGCGGTCTGTTTTTCGGATTCATTCTTTTCGATATGACCCTTGGGAAAGGTCCAGCATTTTCCGTTATGATTCTTGACCAACAGAATTTTGGTACCGTCCCGGGGGGTGTTCCGATAGACCACCGCGCCGCAGGATTTTTCGTACATACAGATAATTTTATCAAAATGAACACTTTTCGCAGTCAGCCGGGAACGGATTTCCGGTTCATAGAAAATCTCATCCGCAGGAGCTGCCACTAATCTTGTCTGCGCTTTATTCTGTGACGAGGCAATGGCAATAATCATACATTCCACCACACCCTCCAGCGCACAGTCGGACATGACATAAACCTGCCGCATATCCCGGGTACCTTCGGCGATCATGAAACCGGAATACAGACTTTTTTCGGCAAGTGTGCCGAAAATTTCAATTTTCACACTCTTTCCAAGCACTTCCGGCACACCTCCTCATCCATAATCCATGTCAGAATCAGGAAAGAATCGTCTTCATTTCTTTCATGCGGATCTCGGTATTGGCGTTCATCACACTGTTCAGAACCAATACATCCGTAAACTTATTCTTCTTGATATAATCCAGTACATTGCCTTCATAATAACGGGGATCTACAATATAAATTTCATCGTAGTTTGCCACCGTGAAAGGAGCAAAGGCACATCCGAAGGAATCCTTGATAATACAAAGTTTCTTACCGGTCTTCTGGGTGGTTTTCACGGTCATATAGGGATTATTGCCCCAGATAAAAGCGCTGTAAGCATTGGAACCTTCGGCGAAGGAGGCAATCAGCGGAACTTCCTGTTCTTCCTGTTTGCCGTTTTCCAGCAGATAACAGCTATCTACACCGGGCATATTGTAATAGATGACGGTATCTTTATTGGCGGCCAATTCCTGATTGCCTTTCGGGTTAGCGTCGGTCTTTGTCGCCACATACAGGGAACCTGCAAATCCGCTGATCGAACCTTTGGATAAGGTCGAAATATCAACGGCATTGGTCTTCGTGACTTTACAGAATTCCTGATAGGCATAATAGGCGCCCAGTCCCGTCCAGTTACTGTCGGTACGGAAATAGGTATATTCATTTTTGTGCTGATCCTCTGCGGCATAGACATCCACCGGAATCACGTCTTCGGAATAAGAAGAATAGATTTTTTCGATATTGGTCTTTTCATCAGACATCTGCGCCTGATATTTCTCCGGCAGTCCGAAAGCGGCATGTGTCGGCACTACCATATTATAGACATTGATATCTTTCCCCAGCGTTTTCTTGATACCTGATACGATTTCCGCATACTGAACGGCGCCTTCGTCTGTACCATAGAACATTTCATAACCCTGTTTGTCATACATAAAGACATTTTCGTCAAAATAGCCCTTGATATCCGGCTGTTCGGACGATTCCTCTACAGAGCTTTCCGAAGAACTCTCCTGTGAACTTTCCGTTTCAGCGGACGATTCTTTCGTACCGGAACTTTCCTGACCGGAAGTCTGGCCGGAGCTCTGGGAGTCCGCTGACTCCTGATTCCCGTGATTCAGGAAGAAAAACCACACGGCAAAGGCTGCCGCTGCCAGTACCACTACAGCAATAATGACTGCAATGATAATTTTCTTTTTCTTATTACGGTTACGTCTGCCCCGATAACCTCCCGAACGATAGGAATGAGAGCTATAGGAACTATAACCGAATGATGATCTTCTGCTCATAATTACCTTCTTCCGATGCCTCATGCCGGCATTTTCGGTACCGGAAATCTGAAACATCTGACTTTTCCAATAATAGACAATGATACTTATTTTAAGTATAAGCTATTTTGATGAAAATAGCAACCCGATAAAGCAACAAACTTCTCCCTGAATCCGGTACAATATTTAGCTCAATTATCATATTCCGTTGTGCGGCAAAACGACATTTCCCGGAAAATGCTTTCCGGCGAGAAACCCTTCCTGAAAAACCAAGGAAACTCAGTCTTTCTCGTCCGTCATACTGCACAGCTCCGACAGACGATTGATATCCAGCACCCTGACACAGCGATAACCGGTTTTGACAATGGCATCTGCCGAGAGTTTCATCATGATCTTACTGACGGTAACACGGGATACCCCGACTGCTGCCGCCATTTCTTCATGCGTTGTCACTACGGAAACTCCCTGTTTTGTGTGGCTGTCGGGATGATCGGCAGCCGCACGGAGCAGATAATCGGCAATCCGTGCCGTTGCATCCGCAAATGTCATACTGTTAAGCTGAGCCGACAGCATCCGGATCGTCTGCGCCTGCTGACGAAGCAATGCCATCGCCGTCTGTGGAGAACGTCGGAACAGTCCGGTCATCATTTCCCAGTTCACACTCACCAGTTCCGTTCTGAGAACCGCCCGGGCAGAAGACATTCTGGGCTGACCGTCAAAGAACGAAGCCTCTCCGATAATGGAACCCCTTCCTACGGAAGACAGCGTTCGTTCCCCGCCGTTCTCGGAGGACAGATAGATTCTCACCCTACCCTTACGGATATAGTAGAAACAGTTAGCGTCCTCTCCCTGATGATAAATCACCGCATTTTTTTCAAACACTCTCACAGATCTGATCTGTTCAAAACTTTCTGCCACTTCTTCCGGCAGTTCCTCCTTGACATTCCCCGATAACGATATTTTTCGATTCATACTATCACTTTACTCCACTGCTGTCCATCCGTTCCCGTTCCACACTGATATAAGTTTCTCCCTATTCTTTTGGGGAAGAACAGGGAGAATGAAAGGTTATTTTGCTAAATAGCCGATTTTCTTCATGGCCTTATCCAGCGTACGCTGGGAAATTTTCAAAGCGAACTCGGCGCTCTTGCGATACTGCTCGGCAAGATAGTCCTTGTTGTTGATATACTCCGCAAATTTTTCCTGAATCGGGCGAACTGTTTCCACAACAGCCTCTCCCACGGCAGTCTTGAAATCGCCGTAGCCCTTTCCTTCAAATTCAGCGGTAATTTCATCGGCTGTCTTACCGGTGACGGCACTCATGATACCGATCAGATTATTGATACCGTCCTTCCCTTCCCCGACACAGACTCTTGCTTCACTGTCGGTAACGGC
>CACYCN010000267.1 GCA_902772895.1 uncultured Ruminococcus sp. | reverse complement strand
CTGCACCCCGCTGGGGGCGTGAGCCCCCAGACCCGCGTGTTCGCGACCCGCTCGCTGCGCTTCGCTTCGCTTACTTCTATGGTTATCTTCCGCTTCCGTGTCCGCGGTTCTAACAACATTGATCTGCCTGATTCTCGGAAACGCAAGTATTAACTGGTCGGTTAGTTTATCACAAGTCTTTCGTCAACTATCGTCAAGGTCCGTCTAAGGAATTTTATCTGTCGCAGGGTTCGTACGTCTAAGGGTTTATCTGTCGAAGGGTTCGTACGTCTAAGGGTTTATCTGTCGAAGGGTTCGTGCGTCTAAGTTATATATATCTGTCGATACATATATCGATCAATGTGTTGTCACTGATGTATGTATCGACCGCTTGAAAAGCTGCGGTCGATACATACATCCATCAAGTGACCGTCGGAATTTTAAGAAGTTAAGATTCAGGCTTAGTGAAGTTTCATCGAAAGTTCAGTGTGAAGTATAGACGTGCCATAAAACAGCCGGAGCGCCCCGTGAGGGGCGTGAGGCGGTGAGTCCAGACAATCTTACTGCGTTGCAAAAATCGGGAGCGGCAGCTTGCCGCCGCCCCGTGAGGGGCGTGAGGCGGAAGGGCTATACTTTACCTACCTGCGCCGGCAGCTTTGATACGTTGGATAGCGAATTTGCCGCAGGAGGCCGCACAGGGGAGACCACCGGGCATCTGAAGCCACTGGGTCCCCAGATACACATTGTCAACACCGTCAATCAGCCCTGTGAGACTGGGAGCCGTGACCACTTCAGGCGAATAGATAAAATTCATATAACCGCCCTTGTAAGCCCCCACAAAGCGATGATAGGTATAAGGCGTACAGGAGTCAATGATTCTGATTTTACCCGTCAGCTGAGGATATTGACGAAGGATCCGCCGGAGCATTTCCTGAGCGATACGGTTCTTTTCGGAATGATATCGTTCACGGTCATTAAGGTACAGGTTTTCCCAGAATTCATAGTCCTTGTCTTCCTGCCAGACACTTGTCTGAAGAACGGCTTTTCCTTCCGGGGCAAAGCTGGGATCATAATTATAGTTTCTCACACCGATTCTGGTAATTTCGGTATGAGCAATCGTCATGGGTTCACAGTCAAAATACTGACTCAGTTCCAGAAAATCACAGGGATCATCCACGCCGAAAGCTACCTGGAACTGGGCATTCACAAGCATGGACTGATAACGCTCTGCCAGTTCTTTCGGCATATATTTCCTGTCCATCAGTTTACTGAAAGTGATTGAGGGGTCACACGTAGGGACAATATAATCTCCCGACACTTCTTTTCCGTCAGAAAGGGTAATACTGTCGGCATGACCGTTCCGGATATTGATAGAAGCAACCGGTGCAGAGGTATGAATCACCCCACCCAGAGACTGATACTTTTTCGCCATTCTATGAACCAGCTTCAGCGAACCGCCTTTCGGGATACCGCCGTTATCACCGGTAAAAGTCGCATAGGAAGCGATCAGGGCAAACGCACTATAGGCACCCGGCAGATAATCCGTCAGAAATGTTTTCAGCATCGGACTGTGGAAATTCTGAATAAATTCCCGGATTGTCATGGCGCCGTACTTTTTCATCAGTCTGAGCCCCTTGAGCATGGAAAGGGCAAGAATCAACATTTTAAACTTCGGCAGTAAATCCATCGGCATATCGACCGGCATTTTCAGTTTTTCGGAAATCCTGACCGCCTTAATAAAGGCATTGATCGCCTTTTTATCCTCCGGAAACGCTTCAATGAGTTCCCGTCTGGTTTTTTCGGTGTCATAATACATCGACAGTTTCTTACCGCCGACATAACTGGTATAAAACGCATCACTCATAATAATTTCCGTATCATCCGTCAATGCGTCCGTTTCATGCCACATTTTATACAGATCGGTATTTTTTCTGGTACCGGTCATCCAGTGGATACAGTTATCAATATGAAATCCTTCACGGGTCCATCCGGTACATTCTCCGCCGACAATCTTATGCGCTTCATAAATTTCACTTTGAAAGCCGAACTTCTGGGCAAAAATCCCCGCTGTCAGACCTGCCATACCTCCGCCGATAATAATAATTCTGCTCATTCTGACGCTCCTTTATCATCAAGAGTGGAAACCTTCTCTATTCAATATAACACGGAAATTTTACCTCTGCAAGTATTTTTTTATGATTCAGAAAGAAAACAGGTACCGACTCTGTCATTCCACAGAGCGGTACCTTTTCTCATCTGTTGATGATCTGTTTTTGATTCCTGACAGGAATTTTCAGAGATCGATCGGAAAGACTGACCTGTCAATTACTGTTCATTCTTCTTTTTACGGGAAAGAACGACAACAACAGCAGCAGTACCGGCAATGACAACCATCAGAACCGGAACCAGCGTCATCATACCGTCGCCTGTTTTAACCACATTGCCGGGCTGAGGAGCGACACTGGGCTGAGAAGGATTGGAAACGACACCGGGCTGAGAATCCTGGCTGTCCTGAGAATCCTGGCTGGTCTGAGAGTCCTGGCTGTCCTGAGAATCCTGGCTG
>CACYCN010000266.1 GCA_902772895.1 uncultured Ruminococcus sp. | reverse complement strand
AGCCCAGCCATGCACCAAGAATGTTTCCGGCGATGGCTCCCGTTGAATCACTGTCGCCTTTGTGGTTAACGGACGCAATAAGCGCTGTCGATATGTCGTTATGATAGCGAAGCGCGCAATATATCGCAATTGCAAGCGCTTCTTCTGCTATCCAACCCTCTCCGAGTCTGTGAATATTGTCCAGGTCGCTGCTATTGTTTTCGGATAGCTCCACTGCAAGACTTATAATATTATCCAGTTCATTGATATATACCGCACTTGTTTTATTGAACAGATTTTTTACAGCCTTCCGGGAATTGATAACGATTTCTTTCAGCGTCATATCTTTCCTGGAGAAAACGCAGCTATGAACGATATGAGAAAGCACCGAGGCTGTCATATATCCCAGAGGATGACTGTGAGTTACTGCTGCAGCTTCAGCGGAGTACTTATCGATCGTTTTCTCATCAAGATCGGGAAAGCACAGACCCAAGGGGGCAACACGCATAACTCCTCCGCAGCCCTTGCTGCTGTTCACCTTGTCATCAATGTAGCTTTTCGGCTTAGTCATGCTTCTTACGCGCTTTTCAAGTGCATTCAGACAGGTTATTCCAGGCGCTCTGGTGTCAAATAACCCCGGTACATCATAGAGCGGAGAATTATGCTTCAGAATGTTCCTGCTTTCTTCAAAATCATATTTCTGAGTGATCAGCCAGTCAAAATATGATTCTTCAATTTCAGCTATCACGGATGTGTTTACGCCTTGGGCGTTTCTGATTACCTCGGCAGCAATTATTCCTGTGGCAGTAAACAGGGTCATCTGTGTATCGTCCGAGATAAGAGCTTTTCCCGAAACAGGATCAAGGGAATATTCAGTGATCCCTTTTTCGCCGAATCGAGAAAAAATCTCGTTTTCTTTTGAAAATTCTACTTCATACCCAAGGGCATCTCCGGCAGCTCCTGCAATCAATGAGCCTCTGATTCTGTCACGAATAATATCGTTGTTTATAATCGTTTCTTTCATGTTGAGTGCCTCCTATGATAGTTATGTCAATTTAATTAAATCATAAGTAAACGCTGATTAACTAATGATTTCACCAGTATAAATGGATAACAGAACAATTTTTGCCTGTAAATATGGCAGTATACACTATGAGGATAACTATTTCGCCGTTTTAGGGCGCAGTTATCCTATTTTTTCAATAAATTGATTGATCGCGTCAAAATCTCGAGCCTTTCTTCCAACCTTGTTGTTGTAATAATACGGCTCGAAAATGGCTACGATTTCATCCCAAGGCATGATTTCATCCATGCACTCCAGAAATTCTTCCTGCTTGGTTTTTCTCTTCCGTAAACTGTATTCGTAGTCTGTAAAACTCATTTGTTTTTCCATGACACACACCCTTTTTGTCTTGCATATATTATATCATAATCTGAGGTGTGTGTCGCGTGAATTAATGTTAGCGACCCGCAGATGTTTTTCCTGCGGGTCGTTTTTTGGCATATTTCAGTTTTTCATATAGACCGATGTACTTTTGTTATCGGATCAATCATTGTATTTTTGCCTTTTGGTAACAAACCACAAAGCTGCAGCAAAGAAGACCATTCCTCCCAAAAGCACTACTGCAATAGGACGACTATCGCCAACACCTGCATTAGGCAGTACGTAGCCTGCTGGATTGTAGGTATTCGTAAAAGTGAACTTGACTTCGTATTCTTGTTCATCTACCTGTTCTACTGCGGTGGCAAGCTCTGTATTCATCGTAGTATTTTCTTTGTCAGCAAGAGCAATTACTGCTCCATTGTTTTTTGACTTAGCATTAAAGCTGCCAAAATATAGTTCTTCCGGAGCTTCTGTTATCTTATATGTCGCACCTACGGGAAGGTCCTTGATCGTAAACGATTCACCGTGTTTTAGCACAGCGGAGTATACACCATTTCCGGATCCGTATACTGTTATGGGTTCCCGGTTTTCGTTTTTATCGACAAAGTACTTCTTTTCCGTATCGAGGCCGGACAATTCAACCGTAAATGCAAACTCCTTATCCTTTTGCTGTTTCTCAAGGTCTTGACCTGTAATTAATTTGACCTCTTTTGCTACGATAATATCGTGGGTGACCTTCGTGTTTATGAACTCAACTGTAACGTCTTCACCCTCGTCCATGGTTTCTGGAGCAGTTTGCAGTTTCATGTTACTTTTTTGATTGGCTGCCATACCGCTTCCGTCGCCGCTTACAAATTGATTGTTCGGGTTGTTTGCGTCGGTCATCTTATAGGAAGCAATGTATGACGATGATGCTTCTTCTTCTATCCAGTACTCAGCACCAACATTAATACCTTCTATGGTTACTGTACTCCCGTTACTCATAACAAACTCTTTAATATCGATTTCACCATACTCGTCTGCTTGGTAGAAATTTCCGTTGTAGTTAACCCAAAGATTTGGTGTGAGTTTTGTTAGACTCAATTTAAAACGGAAAATTTCTTGGTTTCCATCTGTAGCGTCTGTAACCGTCTTTTTGATCTTCAGATCCTGTAGGATAATACGCTTATTTGTAAAGGTAACAAGTGTTGTTTCGCCGTGTTTGGCTGTTATGGTATCCGTAGATAGCTCATGGTTTTTTTCTATGTTAGCATTACTTCTTGTGACACCGTTTGCATTGATTTCGTAAGAAGCTATGCTGTCCTCCCTGGCCAGTTCGACGACAGTTGCAGTAGCACCATCCGGAAGATCAACAAAATCAACACTTTCATTGTGTTTAAGACCGAAGCTTACATCTCCTGTACGATCCTCTTTAGAAACAAACGTTATATCGTTAGAAAGCCTATATTCAGTATAAGGATCCAATCCTTCAAGGTGGGCATAGAAGTCAAAGGATACATCTTCATTTACTGCTGTTTTACTATCTATGACCTTTTTAACAGTGAAACCAGCAGGGAGAATATCAAAATGCTTTTTGGTATTCTTGAAGGTAACCTTATGATTTACGTTCTCGTTGATCTCACCCTCAGCAACCAACACATCATCCTCCGCACCGACTAAAGAAGCAGTAAAGTAATAGTCAGTTTCTTCGTTGATAACCTCGGTTACGGAATAATGGTAACCTACAGGAATATCCTTGATAGTGGTCGAGTTACCGGCCTTGATAGTAAGATTCTTTCTTCCGTTGGTAAAGACATTTCCGTCTATGGTTTCCGAAACAGGCTGTTCATCCTGGTCAGTAAGGGTAAGAATAAATTTAAACACTCTCTCGTAATCATACGTTTTGAGATCGCCCTCCTGTTCCTCATCAAGGATCTTTTCAATAGTCAGGCTGCCGTAAACAGGCACAGTAGTACCGTTTATTATTGTATCCTCACCCAGTGACAGGTCAATATAGTCCTTATACTCAAGCTCTCTGCCATTATTGTTCCGGTAGCTGACATAGTAGCCATCATTTATGAAATCCCGGGCATTTTCCTCTATTGCGTAATATGTCCTGCTTTGATCTATACCGGAGAAGGTATATACCCATCGGTCAGGATCACTCTTATCTACGGCAGTCGGACGAATAATAGTATCCGTATTGCCGGAGCTTGAAGTAGTGAACACCGTCACTGTTCTTGCGCCGGAACCGGTGGAAGGCATCTCATCAGTGAAGTATCCGGGTTTGCCGTTAGCCGGATCGTCAACGCGGGCGTAGGTCTTATCAACCTTGCCGCTGTCGTAGGTGGTATCGTACTTTCCTGTAATGCTTACACATCCACTAAACATATTACCCGAGCTGGTAACGTTTTCAGTATTCCATGTACCGGAGACTACTACCGTTTCGAGCGAGGAGCATCCATTAAACATGCCTGACATATCCGTACAGATTGAGGTATCAAAACTGCTCAGATTAATTTCCTTAAGTGACGAGCACCATGCAAACGCGTTTGAGAAAGTTTCTGTTCCGGAAATACTACCCAATTCTGTAAAATCAAGTTTTTCCAGCTTTGGACAATTATAAAAAGCATGCACCATGCTTTTTATAGTTCCTGAAAAGGTGCATTCTCCGAAATCTATATTTTTAAGTAACGGCAGACCTGAAAAAGCAAAATAAAAAGTTTGCAGTGATGATAGATTAGCACCATGAAAATTTATCGTCTCTACGGTTTTTGAATTTGTTAACGATTGTTGATAAGCCCAGCCGTCAGCACAAAAACGAGTAATGCTCCTTAAATCCGCTCCTGAAAAGTCTATGCTTTCCAAAGAATGGCAGCCGTTTAACATATAACTAAATGTTGTCACATTACTAAGGTTTTGT
>CACYCN010000265.1 GCA_902772895.1 uncultured Ruminococcus sp. | reverse complement strand
TGCTGTCTGTCTCAAAGATGAACTTTCGCGCGGTCCCTTCATAGCTGACATTGGTCGCCGCAGCGGATACTCCGCTGACAGCAAGAAGCAAGGTGATCAGAACTGCTAAAAAACAAGACAATTTCTTCATTCTGCTCACCTCTTATTCTTCCGGCCAACCCGATGCCTTGAAGGTATCGGTCCCACTGACAGGATTGTTCTCACTCTGTACCGCCTGAGCCTTTACCGTCAGCATCAGAGTCTTGCCGATATAGTCTTTATCGACTTTTGATCCTACGATCTCCACATGAGAGAAGACAACGGGCGTTGTTTCGCCGGGTTGGAGGACCGCGTTATAATAGTACCAATCACCCACACGCTGCCAATACTCCTCATTGATATTCAATTTAAAGCAGTCATCAGCGGGCAGCACCTCTGAATCCACGCCATAAACAATCCGTACCCGCAGATAGAACGGGTGCTCACAGATATTTTCAATGCTGACTTCTTTACTCACGACGTCACCGGGCATGATATACACACCCTCACCGGGGAACTCCGTTCCCTGATCGGTCATTTCATGAATCCGAAGCTTGACGTTTCCGGAGGTCACGACATTGTCTGCTTTTCCGACTGTTGAATAAAACGCTACCGTTTCCTGCATAAACAGAGAAAGGACGATCGCAATGACCGAGATAACCGTCAGTCTGATTTTAAACTTTTTCAATGCGTTTCCTCCTTTCCGGAATAATACTATCAAAAGACACAAGCACCGCCGCTTATGTCCTTTGATAGCCACCCACACCCGGAGGCGTGGGTGGAAGCGTTACGAACTAACCAATATTTGTTGCAATTAGTGAGCGGTTACAGAATCAGAAATATCTGTGCCATCAACAATCCAAGTACCAACCTTTGTACCGTTATTAAAGATCTTAGAATTCGGAAGACCAGTGCAACCAGTAAGGGTAACCGTTACATCATTAGCATTCACGTCAACCCAATCAAAATTATCATCAAACATACAATTCTTAATTTCTGCATTCTGATAGAAACGAAGTGTGCCGTAGTAGCCACTGTTATGGAATGTACAATTCTCAAATACAACCTTGCTTTCTCCGCCCGCAGTCTTATTGGCACCAAAGCTATTCCAACCGGTGATATCACAATTTCTGAATGTCAGGGTACCATTGACATAAGAGAAGTTTACGCCGTAAACATCTGCTTTAATAGTTGTATTCTCAAAGACTACATTACCATTTGCTGTTCCGCCGTAAATAGCATTGTCTCTACCATCAGCCTGAGCATCGAAAGTACATCCATCAAATGTTGAGTCGGTAAGTGTCGTATTATGGCTGATAATACCATCCCACGTATCATCATTTGAGGAAGTAAAGTTGATGCCGTTAGCTGTTACATTATCAAGAGTTCCTCTGTTATCGCCGGAGATATTAGTGGTATCAATATTGGTTCCTTCTTCACCGGACAATGTTACACCAGCAGGAACCGCCTGAGGCAGCGTATAATTGCCAGCAGAAACAGGAATTACGTCACCATCGCTTGCATCCTCTAAGGCTTTGTTAAGTCCAGTCTGTGAAATCACCGGATACTCTGCCTGTGCATCATACTGATCATTAAACGCATCTTCCTCAACCGTATCCTGAGTTGCAACTACAGTCAGTGAGAATGCACCGATTGACTTGTTCTGATAAGTATTGCCGGCTTCTTCTTTCATTTTCAGGAGAACGGTTGCGTTCTGATATACAGTTTCTCCTTCATTAGCAGCTAAATGACCATCGATAGCATCAACCGTGCCGTCAAATACATCAGCAAGTGTACCTTTATAGTAAGGTGCAAGCTGTTCAGCTGTCGGACGTTCGTCAAAATCAACAGCAGCCGGAGCATAATAAACATCAATAACATCTGCCAATTCGCTGTCAGCAAGGTTTTCGCCGTCGAATTTCATGGTATATTTCAGAGCCAGACTGCCGTCGTTATATACTCTTACCTGCTTGTAAGCTGTGTAGCCAGGCTCCCAAAGAATATCATCACCAAAGATAGCGCCGTCAACGTCTTTCCAATTGTCACCGTCTTTTACCTGAAAACCAATCTTTAAGGTACCGGACTGGATAACATTATTGTTGGAAGATACACTATCTGTAAACCACGCATAAGATGTTCCGATCAGCATGGAGGTACAAACAGCCATGGACAAGAGACTGGCAAATATCGCTTTTTTTGTAACTCTTTTCTCTTTCATCTGAGTTTTCCTCCTTATTGGATTTTATTAAAATAGGATAAATAATGAATTGACAGCTTCCGCCGTCTTGTTTTACCTGACAGTTACACTGCCATTTTTCGCCTGACAGTCATACTGTCAAGGTTCTACCCGACAGCATCGTGCTG
>CACYCN010000264.1 GCA_902772895.1 uncultured Ruminococcus sp. | reverse complement strand
CAATCGCTAAGTCTCCCTGTATGGTGCTCCGTAATCTGCTCTCACTTCACTTACGCTCGTGACAGCAGAACCACACACTCCACATGACCCGTCCGGGGAAACATATCCACCGGGATCGCCTTCTGAACCTCATATCCCTGTCCGGTAAACAGTTTGATATCCCTTGCCAGGGTCGCCGGATCACAGGAAACATATACTACCCGCTGCGGCGACATCGTTACAATCGTTCCGATCAATCCACTGTCACAGCCCTTCCGGGGCGGATCAACAATGATACAGTCCGGCCGGATATTCCTCTCCGACAACTGTGCAGCGGCGTCTGCGGCGTCTGCACAGAGAAATTCGGCATTCTTGATTCCATTGAGACAGGCATTCCGGTTGGCGTCTTCAATCGCCTGCGGAATGATCTCTGCTCCAATCAGTTTTTTCACACGACCCGCCATCGTCAGTCCGATCGTCCCGGTACCGCAATAGAGATCCAGCAATGTCTCATGAGGTTTCATTGCCGCAAATTCACCCGCCAAGGTATAAAGCCGTTCCGCCTGGTCCCGGTTGACCTGATAAAACGACAGCGGTGAAATCCTGAATCGCAGACCGCAGAGTTCATCCGTGATATATCCGTCTCCATATAGGGAACGACATTTCTTTCCCATTATGACATTCGTCTTTTCGGTATTGGTATTCAATACCACCGTTTTCAGTTTGGGAAGCGCTTCTGTCAGCATCCTGACAAGCTGCTTTTCCTTGCGCAGTTCCGCGGCGTTGGCTACCACACATACCATCAGCTCTTCCGTCCCTGCCGCATACCGCAGATATAAATGCCGCAGTATGCCCGTATGACCGGTTTCATCATAAACACTGATCCGGTTCTCATTCGCCCACTGTAAAAATACCGTCACCGCTTCCTGAAATGCCGCTGACTGCAACCGGCAGTTCGTCAGCGGAATCACACGATGACTTCTCGGTGCAAAAAAGCCTACACAAATCTTTCCGTCTTTATCATAGGTGACCGGAAGCTGCGCCTTATTGCGATACTGCTGCTCCTGCGGGGCGCCGATGATCTCTCCGACTATGGAAGAGTCCAGTCCGCCGATCCGGGTCAGAGCGTCCGTTACCCGTTTCTGTTTGAAACGCAGCTCCGCTTCATAGCTGATATGACGGAAAACACATCCCCCGCATTTGCCCGATACCATGCAGTCCGGTATTGTCCTGTCAGGTGACGGCTGTAATAGCTCTTCAATCTTGCCGAAAGCATAGTTCTTTGCCGTTTTCACGATCCTGACCCTGATTCTGTCCCCCACTGCCGCTGACGGGACAAATACCGCTATTTCACCTACCCGGCAGATTCCGTTCCCTTCTGTCGTATAATCTATGATCTCTGTTTCATAAATCTCATTCTTTTTCAGTTCCAATACTGTTTCCTCCCCGGCTCATTTCTGATTCTATTATATCATCTTTCTCCAAAATGATAAAGTCTTTTTCTGAACGGCTATCCGTTATCACAAAATTAAAATTATTGTCAACCAAATAATTGAACAAGGTTGACATTTTTGCCCGTTTCATGTATAATTTTCTCAGAATAACCAAAAGATTGAGGGATAGCTGTAATGAATGAACCGCCTGTCAAATCAAACTCTTACTCTCCCACCGTTCCCGACCACCCTAAACATCCATCAGACTTATCCTGGAACCAGAATCACCATGCCATTCAGGATATGGTCTATATCGCCCTGTTTACCGCTTTGATCGCCGTTTGTTCCCAGATCTGTATCCCCGCTCCTGCCGGGATACCTCCCGTTACTTTACAGACACTTGCCGTTTTTCTGGCAGGCGGGCTGCTGGGACGGAAATGCGCCTCTCTCAGTGTTTTGGTGTATCTGCTGCTCGGAACTATCGGTGTTCCTGTCTTTGCGCGTTTCGGCTCCGGCGTGGCTTACCTGATCGGTACTACCGGCGGGTATCTGATCGGTTTCCTTTTCACCGCCTTTTTCGTGGGATGGATATGTGAAAAACTGGGCAGAAAATTCTGGGTTTCAGTGGTCAGCATGACCGTCGGCTTACTGTTCTGTTATCTCTTCGGTACCGTCTGGTTCATGATCGTCTATGCCTGGCACACAGGTCCTATCGGTCTTATCGAAACCCTCGGGTTATGCGTCTTCCCGTTCCTGCCTTTCGATGTCGGGAAAATCATTATCGCTGCTCTGTTGGTCAACCGGCTTGATAAACGGATCTCTCTCTGATTTCTCATTGCTCAACTACAGCTCTTTTCTTTCCTCTGTCCGCTTGCCCTGACGTGTCGTTGACGCAGCTCTCATGAAGAATCGGCTGTCAGATATTCTTATCCGATTATGCGTTTTTACTTGTTATACTTTCCCAAAACGGAAGCACATCACAGACTTTTCCAACTGTGATGTGCTTCCTGTTATGGGTTGTTCTATTTCTTTTTTTCCGTAAGCTTTCAGGATCCGCTGACTCTCAGCAGAATGCCGCTGTATGGCGGAAGCGTACAGGTCAGTGTCCCGTCCTTTACCGTGAATGACTGCTCCGATAATTCCCCTGCGCCGCCAAACCGTTTCTCGTCCGTTGACAATAACATAATTGCGTCTGTCATGCCTTCCACTTTTACCTGATAGTCATTCTGAACCCGGCTGCCAAAATGGAAAACCGCAAGTAATGTCTCTTTCTTACTGCGGCGAAGCATCGCATAGATCAGCCGCTGCTCCTGATGACAATCCGCCCATTCAAATCCGTTTGTCTCATAGTCTTCTTCATACATCGCCGGATTCGTTAAATATATATGATTCAGTTCCTTCATATAATCGTGGAACCCCTGATGCAGCGAATCCTCCAGAAGCGCAAAATCCAATTCCCGTTTTTCGTCCCATTCCCGTGTCATCGCCAGTTCATTTCCCATGAAATTCAACTGCTTCCCCGGGTGCATCATCATATAGAGATACAGCGCTTTCGCCTGTCGGAACTGTTCCTCTTTACTGCCGTACATCTTATTCAGGATTGATCCCTTCAAATGTACCACTTCATCATGGGAAAACGGCAGCAGATAGTTCTCGTCTCCAAAGTACATCATGGAAAATGTCAGCTGATGATATTTCTCCGTGCGCTGCTCCGGCGGCAGCTTGAAATATGCCAGCGTATCATTCATCCATCCCAGATCCCATTTATAGTCAAATCCCAGTCCGCCTTTTTCACATTCTTTCGTGATTCCTTTGAAACTCGTACTGTCTTCGGCGATCAGCATACAGCCTTTGTTTTTCTCTTTTAAATTCCGGTTCATGGTTTTCACGAAATCAAGCGCATTACTGTTGACCCCTCTGCGCTCGTCTCCCTGCCAGAATATGATCCTGCTGATCGCATCCATCCGTAAGCCGTCAAAATGGAATTCTTTCAGCCAGTAATTCGCTGACGATTGCAGAAAACTCTTTACCTCTCCACGGGAGTGCATGAAATTGCAGCTCCCCCATTCACTGACTCCCACATCCTGATTCGGGTATTCATACAGCGCTGAACCGTCATATCGGCTTAATCCATAGGAATCAATGGCAAAATGTACCGGTACAAAGTCCAGGATCGCTCCGATCTCCTCCTGATGCAGCCGGTCAATCAGTTTCATCAGCTGCTGCGGCGTACCGTATCGGCTTGTCGGGGCAAAATATCCGGTTGTCTGGTATCCCCAGCTCTCATCACTCGGATATTCACATAACGGCAGAAATTCCACATAATTATATCCGCACTCTTTCAGATACGGAATCAGTACCTCTCCCAGTTCCTCGTAATTGTACCAGTCATCCGGCAGCCCTCCCGGTTTCCGGAATGACCCTGCGTGAAGTTCATAAATGTTCAGCGGCTTATTCTTCATATCCGACCGCTTTTTCATCCAGTCCCCATCTCCGAACAAATAGGTCCCCAACTGACTGGTCACGGATTTATGCTCCGGCCGCAGTTCCATCGCATAACCATAGGGGTCACAATGGTCCGTATAGCCACCGCCGGCATAAATGCGGTATTCATACTTGCTGCCGCAGGGAAGATCCTCCACTTCCGCTTCATAGAACTGCCCGTTATAAACTTTATTCATCGGAATACAACGATCTTCCAACAGTAATTCGATTTTCTGCGCCTGTGGAGCAAATGTCCGGAAAGTTGTCTTCTCTGCCGTAAAGTGCGCGCCCAGATATTCGTAAGCGTCAAAAATCTGCCCTGTGTAAAAACCATAATAATCCATGATCTGTTCCTCCTCTGATTGACTTGTGTCTATTGATGTTCTATAATAAATATAACACATCCGACAATTATTTCAATAAACAATATTGGTCAATCGTCAGTTAATTGACGACTATCCAGAATTGACAAGGAGGTAACTATGGACCTGAGAGAAGTGAAAACCAAACGGAATATCCGTAACGCTTTCCTCGCTATCCGCTCCCGCAAACCTTTGGAAAAAGTCACCGTTCGGGAACTCTGTGAACAGGCCGAAATCAGTAAGGCTACGTTCTATCTGCATTACCGGGATCTCTATGACCTCTCCGAACAACTGCAAGCAAATGTCGTGGATGAAATTCTCGGTCATCTCAGTCATACCGAAGATCTTATCTATGACCCCTGTAAAGCCAGCAGGGAACTGATTACCGGTTTCTATGCCCATCGGCCGCTGATCAATATCCTCTTTTCCGGCTCACAGTTCTCCCGGCTTACCGAAACCATTGAACAGAAAATCAAAGACCTGCTCTTTACCGAGTATCCTTCTCTCAAAGATGACGTCTATGCCAATGTCCGTCTGACCTATCAGCTCAAAGGCAGTTTCTATGCCTTCTATCAATACGAAAATTCCTTCGGCTTTGAAGAAGTCATGGCAGCTGTCGAAAAACTGACCCGTCACTTCGAACCTGAACCTGACAGCTTTCCTCTTAAAAACCTGTCCTCACAACCGCCGCTATCACAACGGTAATAACGATTTTTCCCGACAAAAACACTGTCCGTCCCCTTCTCCGGACGGACAGTGTTTGCTGTTTCTATGAGGTGGATAACGCCGTAACGGACGCTAACTCACTGATTGCGGTATTTTTCAGACTTTCGATCTGACTGCTCTCAGAACTGCTGTTGATCTTCTTGGTAT
>CACYCN010000263.1 GCA_902772895.1 uncultured Ruminococcus sp. | reverse complement strand
GTTTGTCCTGCTCCCCAGGGGCAGGACAAACTAATATCAGTAATTGTCATTCTAATTTCACTGATTTCGGGGGTTCCGGAGGGGACTTTCACTCGAAAGTCCCCCCGGGACCATGATGATAAACAGACAGGCAGGTGAGAATGTCGTGCAAGAGGATGAAATACAGCAGTTCCGTGAAGAGTATCAGGAGATCATGGAGCTATATGATGATAATAAGCAGTATTTGTCGCTGCTGAACATTCTCCGCGGCACAGAAGGCACGATTGCCATGAACCGACGAATCATGCAGAAAATCATTGATTCCTCATGGGTCGAAGCCATCGAAAAAGGGCTTGTTCATGTCGATAACGTGCTGCGTAATCCACGGCGAACCATTGAGGACGTGGAGGAAATTGTCCCGATCGCCCTCTCACGGAGAACGACCGTCGAATCCGTCAAACATCTGGCTCAGCACACTGACCTGATCCAGAGTATTGACAAGAAAACAGGAAGAATTATTCCTTCCAAAATTCTGAACGTCCATAAAGAAGAAAGTCTGATGACTTATGAGAACCGGTTTGTCAATACCCTGATTGACCGACTCTATATCTTCGTCACCATGCGTTATGAAAAGCTTGCAAAGGTCGCCAAAGACGAAGAAGTCTTTACCCTCGGTTTCAATACCGAAATTGACGATCAGAACGGCGGCAGGATGAAAATCGAACTGCGTATCGAAAACGAACACAGTCTGGAAACCCGTGACCGCAGCGGCTATACCATCTGGCAGCGTGTCGAAAAACTAAAAAAAGCCATTGAAGGCTACAAAGGGTCGGAACTCTGCAAAACTCTCGGAAATACCTTTATCCGACCACCCGTCATGCGTACCAATGCGATCATGAAAAATATCGATCTCAAAGCCTGCCTCACCTTATGGCAATATATCGAAAGCTATGATAAAGTCGGCTATGAGATCAACACCGAAAATTCCGCCGTCTCACCGCAGGAGGATTTTCTCCACGATTTCTATGAACTGGTGAGTCTGCATCTGTTATTATTCCGTTCCGCCGTAGCACCGGAACAGGATCTCATGGAGATCCGACAGCTTGACGCCGTCGCACCTAAGATCGTTAAGCGCTTCAATGATGAAGTCGGCGGCAGGTTTGACTCCGAAGCCGAAGGCGTAGCCGGATATATTTCTCAATCCGGAGAGCTGAAACTAAAAGCCGCTCTCCCCTCCAATGTTCTGCAGATCGTGCGTCAGATTGACCGTGTGATCAGAACCGAGTACGCTTACCAGGAAGAAAAGCGAGAAAAAGAACTGGAAAAGCAGCGGGCTGCCGAAGCGCTGGAACGTCAGCGTCTGGAAGAACAGCGGATCGAAGCCGAACGGCAGGCAGAACTGGCACGTATCGAAGCCGAAAAAGCCGAACAGGAACGGCTGGTTCAGGAAATGCTCGAAAAGAAACGCCAGGAACAGGAAGAAGCCGAAAAACTCTACGCCCGTCAGGAACAGGAACGGCTCAGGCTGCTTGAAGAAAGACGCCTTCAGGAGGAAGCCGAAAAAGCCCGCCTGGAAGAAGAACGCAAGCAGCGGGAACTGGAAGAGGCGCGGCGTCAGGAACGGCTCCGTATCGCACAGGAAAAACAACTGGTTCGTTCCGAACTCGGTACCGCAGAGGGAATTCCGGCTGCCGAATCCCCACCCGCTCCCGAAACTGTCGAAAAGCCACCCGAACACGAAGATCCCGCAGCTGTGGCAGCCCGTATCAAACGGGAACAGCAGCAGCGTGAAAAAGAACGCGCCGAAACAGAACGTGCCCAGCGTCTCAAAGCGGAGCGGCAGTATTTCGAGAACAAACCTTTCGAACAGATCCGTCGGGAATATTCAAAAAATCCGTTCTGGATGCTTATCCGCCTGATCCGTCATATTCTGGCGATGGTCTTCGGTATCATTCCCGAAAACACCGACAGACCCGACTACAAGGAGCGCCGTCAGCTGCTCCAGCAAAAGCGTGACGAGAAGAAGCGTGAAAAAGAAGAACGCTCCCGGATGGAAGTTTATTACAAAAAATACGCACAAACCTTCAAATACCGCACCATGCGGAAAATTCAGGATATCAAATTCCAGCGCAAACGCAAAAAACAGCGCCGCAGTCAGCCGAGACCGGTTTATCAGTCCCGCTATACGCCTGAACAGCAGCTGGAGATCCAGCAGGAAATGCGCGCCCTGTATAAAGAATATCACGTCAGCACCTGGGAACACTTCCGACGCTGGTGCAAGGATAAAAAACAAAAGTTCCAGAACTGGCGTGAACAGGTTGACGCTTCCGATGTCAAGTTGTATAAGCGCATCGGCAATATCATCCTGATCGCATTAGTGGTCATTGCGCTTGGTTTCTCGGTTTATGTCACCATCTGCACCATTACCGGCAATCCGGTAAGTATCTTCGGCTATCGGGTACTGCGTGTCGAGACAGGCAGTATGGAACCGACACTCCATGTCGGCGACTATATCATCAGCCGCAGCTGTGATACTTCCACCCTTACGGAGGGCGATATTATCTCCTACTACTCCGAACAGTCTGATATTGAAGGAATGCTGGTCACTCACCGCATCCAGACCGTTTGTGAAGACGGTACGTTTATCACGAGAGGTGACGCTAACCCCGTCAGCGACAGTATCCCGGTCAAGCCTGACAGGATCCTCGGTATCTATGTCCGCAAGACAGCGTTCTATCAATGGCTCGGCTCCTTTGCCGATTCCAATAAACTGTTCTTCCTGTTAGTCCTGATTCCGCTGACACTGGTTTCAATCTTTGAACTGCGGTCCTTCATCAGACTCAGTAAGAAAGTCCATGAGGAATCCAAGGAGGAAGCCGAAAAACAAGAACAGGAAGATTATGAAAAACGGATGCGTGAAGCTATCGAAAAGGAAAAGAAGCGGCTGGAAGAAGAACATTATCAGCCGGAAGATGACGAGGTGAAGAAAACGTGACACAAGAAAAAATCATGAAACGGCGCATGATCCGGGCGATCGTCCTGTTTTTGATCACATTGGTCGCTCTGGTCGTCTTCATCGGGCTGTATCTTGACGAGCGCAACCGTGTACAGGAAACCTATCGTACACAGTTCCATTCTTATCTCGATCAGGCTTCCTCGTCGATCGACTCCTATCTGGACGCAGAAGGTGATCTGCCGCTGCGCTACCGCCGGATCTTATCCGACATCAGCGGTGCCAACAGTTTTGCGTTCCTCATGACAGGACTGACTGAGCAGCAGAAACGTTCCTTCAACGAGCTGCATACCTGTTTCATGAAATATCCGGAGCAGATGCAGGACACCGAGCGGCTCAAAGCCGTGCATACCGCCGTCAATGATATCAGCCAGGATCTTGACAAGGGCTTTGACGAAGCAGCAGAGATCGTAGCTTCCATTGACAAGAAAGGATATTGAGGGATTTGCTATGAGTAACTATTTTGAAAAGCGCAAATTAAAAAAAGAGATCAAGATCTGCCGTCAGACCATCGAGGAAATCGAGCGGAAGCGTTCCCGTTCACAGTCGGCACTGGTACAGGCGGTTCTGCTGCAGGAAACTCCGGATGAACGTGACATCGAATGGTTCAACAAATATACCGGCGAGATCACTGCCTGCCGTAACCATATGATCGATCTTCAGAAAAAACTGGATTCTCTGAAATAAGAGTATTTCACACTCTGCGGGTGTCCTGAGAGACTCCCGAAACGAACTTGCCGATTGCAATCAGTAATTGACGGTACGTTATCAGCGTTTCAATCATTCTGTCAACCCCGTTCTGCTATCTGCAGAGCGGGGTTTTTCATTGACCGGCTATCGTTTATGTGATATAATATAACTATATTCCATATCCGGAATGATTTTTATTCATAAAAGCAAGGAGGTAATTCTATGCGCAGGAAAATCAGTTCGTTACTGTTGACTGCTGCTCTGCTGGCAAGCACAGCGGTATTTACGCCGATAGTATCCGCTGCTGAAGTCAGTACGCAGACTGTTACACCGTCTGCTCAGCAGCAAATGACCGAACCTTCCGTTTCTTCCGGCAGCGACACTGCCACCGAACACGCTTATGATCCGATTGCGGAACGGGAAGCAGAACAAACCTATCGTGACAGTACCAATTTTGTAGAAAACAAACTCATCTTTTCGGTGCTGGACAAACGAAAGGACGGTTTTTCCCCTTCCTATCTCACCGCAGGCAGTGAAATCTGTCAGAAATATGCCCTGAATAATGTCAGTATGGTGTATGAAACCAGACATGACGAATCCGCAACGGAACAAGGCTTCGGAATGTATGAGGTATTCTATGAAGCAACGGTCAGTTGTGAAGATATCTGGAGTCTGGTGGACAAAGTGAAGGCTGAGGAAAATGTCGCCTCAGTCGAGCCGGATTTTATCTGGACAAAATCCACAGAGGGCGACTACATCGAAGCTACTGCCGAAGAAGTGTCAAAGGCCACACATTTTCCGTCCATGAACACCGAAAACGTCTGGTCACAGCTTCGTCAGGATGATATCATCCCCGGCAAGGATGTCGTTGTGGCTGTTCCTCTCCCATCCGCTTCCGCATCAAGGAAGGTACCGCCAACGACGTTCAGATTGCGATCAATCTTGTCGCCACCGTCCGCAACGGCATGGACAGTCATGACACGAAAACATATACGGCAAAGTATACCTACTATTTCCGGGTACAAAACGGTGAGAAACTCAGTGGTATTATCAAAGAAGATATGACACTCACCGCCGACAAATACTGGATTTTAGAAAACAACGTCCTCATTCCGGACGGCGTAACGGTAACGGTAGAACCCGGCACACAAATTCAGTTCTGGTCAGCCGATCCGTCTAACCCTTACGGGGGACAATCGGATGTTTATTTACAGGTTGAAGGACGTTTTATCTGTGAAGGTACCGTAGACAATCCGATCAGTATCTTCCCGAGGAAGGGTTATGAAAACAGAACCGTTACCTTTACCTGTAAAGATAGGAAAAACATTCTCGATCAGGATTTTGACCATGCTTATACCATGCTGAAATACACTAACATTATCAACGGAGCTCACAAGTTTGAATGGTCCAGTTCCGGCAAAACCAACAAATACTTCATGGCAACCGAGATCGATCACTGCTATTTTGTCATCAATCAATTATGGGAAACAAACGAGAACCAATCCTATATCAGAAGCATTCGAAATTCAATTTTTGAGAATTATTTTTCTGGTTCTACATTTTTTGGTAACAGGGATACTGCAATAGAAGAAATCAGTAATAATTTATTCTTAAAGAGTTCTATTCATTTTTCTTTTGTAAAACTTTCTGAAACAAAAAATGTTTATCTTAATTGTCAAATCGGAAATCGAACTTTTGAAACCAAAGCGACCAGCTTGCCAAACTACTTTTGTGACTCGGATAATAAGAAATGGCAATTATACGACTCCGCAACCAAAACCTATCGCCACTACATAGGTCAAGGGCAGCTGATCTATCGTGTTTTTGATTCGGAAGAATCCCAATTGACTGACGAACACGGCGATACGTGGTATTTGTCTGACGCCGAAACAAAAACCTACTCTCGCACTGATTACTATGAATATCGTGTCTTTGATTTTGAATTCAAAAACAATGCGTTCCTGTCTAATTTTAATCTCCAATCCCCGACTGACATCCGGATTGTCGGAACCAGTGCAGGGCATGACGAGGTTGACATCTCCGGCAACTACTGGGGAACCACCGACCCGCAGTTGGTGAAGCTCCAGTGCTATGACGCCGACTGGAACGTCAGCCTGAACGACCTGATTCAGGAACCGTACCTGACGCCGGAGGACGATATGTCCGAAATCTATCCCTTCGTGACGGAAGCGTACCTGACCGACAGCGACGGCAGCCGCATACAGACAGCCTATGCCGGACAGACCGTGACCATGCACGTCAGATTCAACCGTGACATGGCGCAGGACATCCAGCCGATGGTAACCTACGGCGGAGCAAGCCCCTTCACGGATTATCTGGTCAGCGGAAGCTGGGCAACCATGAGAGAATGGACTGCCACCATCCAGATCGATCCCTTTATTGATCTGGGCAAGATGTATATCCGCGTCAAGGATGCCGTAGCGGACAATGACCGCTGGCTGCGCACCGGCACAGACGAAGCCCGCTTCTTCTTCAACATTGAAAAAAGCTCCGCACAGGCAATGGCGCTCCAGGGAACCGGCTACGGCGGCTCCAACGAGCTGACATGGCTCCAGGATGACTATGAAACCCTGGCAGGCTATAACCTCTACCGCAGCAAGACCTATGACAGCGCCAAACCTGTGACGGAACAGCGTTTTACAAAGATCAACAAATCCCTGATTGCAGCGGAGGAATGTGCCTACAGCGACACCGACGTCGAGCAGGGCGTGGATTATTACTATTACTTTACAGTCGTAGATACGGCATTCAAGGAGTCGCCGGCTTCGAATGTGGTCATGTGTACGCCGATTGATACCCATGAACCGGTGATAACACACACACCGAAAACAACAGCCGTTCCGAATGAACAGATTGCCATTAACGCAAAAGTAACCGATAATGTTAAGGTTGAGTCTGTCACCCTATACTATCGTACCGCAGGCAGCAATAGCTGGAAAGATACAACCATGCGGAAAACCGTGGACAGTCAGACAAGTTATGACTATCGGGCTGTGATTTCCGCTTATGAAGTAACCGGAACAGAGATAGAATACTATCTCACTGCCTATGACGGCATCAACACCGCTTTTTGCGGAACGTCAGAAGCACCCTATACAATCACCGCTTCCAATGACCATCTATATGACAGTGGAAAAATTACAAAACAGCCCACCTGTACCACAGAGGGTGAGATTGTCTATACCTGTCAGGACTGCGGCAAAGTCAGAACGGAAGTATTGCCGAAGAAAGACCACGTATATAATAAAGGGGTCATTACCGAGATGAACTCCTGCACCGAAAACGGCACCAAGGTCTATACTTGTATCAACTGCGGTCAGACGAAAACCGAAGTGCTTCAGGCCACCGGTCATAATTATCAGGACAAAGTAGTGGCACCGACCTGTCAGCATCAGGGTTATACGGAACATATTTGTCTGAACTGCGGAGATTCCCATCGTGACAGCTTTACGCCTGTTGCAGAGCATCAATACAGCGAAGAAGTAC
>CACYCN010000262.1 GCA_902772895.1 uncultured Ruminococcus sp. | reverse complement strand
CGGCGTGGCTGCCGGTACCTATGCACACATCTTCGACATTCAGATCTGGGCTGACAATCATGAAATTCAGCCTGCATCAGATGTGTCCGTGAGCATCAAGCTGCATGACGCACCGGAAGAAGAACCTGGCCTTAGAGTTGTCCACTTTGGTAAGGCTGGCCTGGAAGAGATGGAACTTACCGGGGATGGTGAAGAAACAGGAGAGAAGGCAGGAGGAATCGAGCTTAACTTTGTGACGGATGAATTCTCGGTGTACGCTGTCGTGACCGGGCCTTCAGGGGCTGAGGCGGGCTGGAAGAAACTGACATCCCTTGACAACCTGACTTCCAAAGGATATTACATCGGGCATACGAGCGGGTATTACCTGACGAGTACGGAAACGTCAAAAACATCGGGCGGAGCTACAGTAAACGGTATCAACAGAACAGGTCAGAGAGCGGTACCGACGGTAAACGGCGCGGTGTTGTATTATTTCGAGAATGCGTCTGACGGCAAGTACAATATCTATTGTATGGACGGCGACAGCAAAAAGTATGTCGTCAACAACGGAGACGCCGGTCTTTCCTTTACAGCTGACGCAGCCGCCGCGACTCCGTTTACGGTCGAGGTGAACGGCAGCGGCGTGTTCAAAATTCATAACGGAGACTGGTACTGGAACATGCAGACCGGTACCGGAGCGGGCTTTTATTCAAAAGACAAAGCCAACGACGGCAACAATAACCTGTATTTATGGGAACAGACTGATCCCGGCACGGATACTTACGAACTGGACGGTAAGACTTATGGCCTCATGACATGGACCGGCGGAAAAACCGCGAAAGCGCTGATGGCCGTCGAGAATACTGAAGCGGATGAGAATAATCAACCCTATTCCGGATGCCTCGAAGCCAAATTCCTGACCGTGATGACGCATGAGTCTAATGCGGGAAACAAGCTGTACGTTCCCAACGATACGACAGATACCGTTACGTCGTGGACCTTCGAATGGGTCAGAAATGACCCCAATGACAGGACCAAAAGCTACTATTACCTGAAGGCGGACAACGGAAAATACCTCAAGATCACGGCCGAAGGCCTCAGCCTGGTCGATGAGAAGGACGAGTCGTGCCTTATCCAGGTGAAACCCGGGACGGGCAATAACGAAGGTCAGGTCTGCCTGAGATCCGCGAGTAGCGGCAAGACGCTTACGTACAGCGGTGTGTACGCGAAAGGGTATAATGTGGGCGGTACGGCCGGCAGCGAGTGGCTGTATCTTGTTGAAGGGAAGTCCGAGGATCTGCTGGCGGATTATGAAAAAGTCTATACTGCTGCCAAGGTAAGCGTCTCCGATACCGAAAAGGTAAATACAGGCGCCAAGATCATCATTTATACCCGCCAGTGGAAAAATGATCATTATGAGTATTTCGCGGTCAACAGCAAGGGCGAGCTCGTACCCTGCAGCGAAAACGGCGATACCATTGAATGGTACGGCGGGAACGTGAACGACATGCTGTGGCAGTTCACCGAGTATGTCTATGAAGACGACCCCAGCACACCAAACGGATACTACGAACTGGAAAACCTGTATGCGAGGAGCAACGGCGATCCTTCTTATCTTGCTCCGAAGTATTCCGACGGGACGATCCTTTCCAAAGATACTGTCGGCATCCTGCTGCAGGGCCGCACGGATAAGCAGTATTATACTCCTATCGTGGCATGGGATACACCTGAATACATGTATTCGGCGTTGACGGTGGATCTTACCCAGTCAGACCCTGTCCTGGAACCCTGTGTCAGGGTGGATGGTCTGGATTTCTACTTTGCCATCATGGAAGACCTGCCCGTCGATGATGTGCTTCATACGGTGCCTACCGTAGACAACAACCAGTACGGCATCAAAATGAAAATGTCGGATTTTACCAACGGTTCGACAACTCAAATGCCCGCAGGTTCAATGAACGCGTTTCTTCAGAGCACTATCTCAAACGGCGCTACTTTTGTTCATACGCCGGGGCTGCTGTCGACAAATCTTGGTGCCGATGGATATCCTGAAACGACAAGGGCAGGCTCCGGCGGATCACTTGGTGGGCTTTACGCTTCCAGTAATGTTTATCGTGAAGTCAATCATCTGTTTATCGAAAGCACCTACCGCGCCACCGGCTATTACGAGTATAACAGCGCACAGAATTTCGCGTACCTGACGGACAGCGGTGATTTCAGGGTTTATCAAGAACTGGGCACCAATGACACCTCGTCCAAGCCAACCCTGAAGCACGGTCAGTTTTTCCCGTACAACGACATCGAGGCGGGCCGGTTCGCTTCCTCAAACCCTGAGAACTTGCATGAGATATCAGGAGGAACTACTGCATCTCAGCCACCACAACTCCCAGACTCGGACCCGCGCAAACATGAGCAGCTGTACCTTGTCAAAGAGAAAACGCCGGGAGAGAAAACGGATTATTTCTTCGGGATGGAGCTGGAGGCCAGCTTTGTCCAGACGCCCAGCGGACTGGATGCCTGGGGCCACGATATTATCTTTGAGTTCTCCGGAGACGACGACTTCTGGCTCTATGTGGACGGAGAGCTTGTGATTGACCTTGGCGGTATTCACAGCGCTGTGGGCGGCGATGTGAACTTCAGGACAGGCGTTGTTCATAACAACGGCACGACAACCAGTCTCTATGAACTGTTCTATAACAACTATAAAGGCCGCGGTCATACGGACGCCGAGGCGCTGGCATATGTCAACAGCAAATTCGAACAGAACGATGCAGGACAGTTGGTTTTCAAAGACAACACCCCACACACCATGCGCATCTTTTACATGGAGCGCGGCGCAGGCGCTTCCAACCTGCACATGAAGTTCAACCTGGCTTCCGTCAAAAAAGGT